>NZ_JAWHNU010000038.1:0-64429 GCF_032582135.1 Pseudomonas syringae group sp. J309-1
GGTGGGTGATGACGGGATCGAACCGCCGACCCGCTGCTTGTAAGGCAGCTGCTCTCCCAGCTGAGCTAATCACCCTTTGCTTCGTTGAGGCCGCGAAATTTACGCACCTAACGAACCTAAGTCAATACCCTGCTTGAAGTTTTTTTAAAATAAGCTGAAAACGGATTCAGGCAAGCGAACATCGAGTGGAACGCCAAAAACAGAAAAGGCGCATATCGATGCGCCTTTCTGAACTCACATCAACATTATTTCTGTAGGAGCTGCCGAAGGCTGCGAAGCGTTTATCCTGACACTCCGCAATCGCAGCCTTCGGCAGCTCCTACACATTCTACGTTTGCCGCCAGAAAGCGCAGCACCATGGAAACCGGGACAGCCCTACAGATAAATCATCTTCTTGCTCATACCACCGTCCACCACGAACTCTTGCCCCGTGACGAACCCGGCATTGCGCGACAGCAGCCAGGAGATCATCGCTGCCACATCATCCACCGTGCCTACTCTGCCCGCCGGATGTTGCGCGTGATCGGCGTCTGATAGCGGCTCAGCACGCCGTACAGAAGGATCCCGGGCGTCAATCCAGCCAGGGCTGACCGCGTTGACGCGAATCTCGGGCCCCAGGCTGATGGCAAGCGAATGAGTCAACGCCAACAGGCCGCCCTTACTCGCTGCATAAGCTTCGGTATCGGCTTCTGACTGGCGCGCGCGGGTTGAGGTCAGGTTGATGATACTGCCCGCGTGAGCGCGCAAGTAGGGAGCGCAGTGCTTGGCCAGCAGCATCGGACCACTGAGGTTGATCCCCAGCACCCGATTCCAGTGCGCCAGGCTCAGGCTCTCAAGCGTGGTGTTATGCGGATCGGCAATCGCGGCGTTACATACCAGTGCGTCGAGGCGACCGAACTGGCCAATGACCTCGGCCACGCCTGCCGCGACCTGCTCTTCGCTGGAGACGTCCATGGCAATGAAGACCGCGTTATCACCCAGTGCCTGAGCGACCAGAGCGCCTCGCTTGCGATCCACATCAACCAGCACAACCTGCCAGCCCTCGGTAATCAGCCAGGCAGCAATGCCCAGACCGATCCCTCGTGCAGCACCCGTTACCAGGGCCACCCGCCCATTACTGGTGCTGGCGGCCTCCATCACCCAATCATTCACAGTGCCGCAAGACCACGCGCCAGATCCGCCTTCAGGTCAGCGACATCTTCCAGGCCTACAGCAACCCGGATCAGGCTGTCGCGGATGCCCGCAGCTTCACGCTCCTGAGGCGCCAGACGTCCATGGGAAGTAGTGCTCGGGTGCGTGATGGTGGTTTTGCTGTCACCCAGGTTGGCGGTGATCGAAATCAGGCGTGTCGCATCGATGAAACGCCACGCGCCTTCTTTGCCACCCTTGACCTCGAAGCTCAAAACCGCGCCGAATGCCTTCTGCTGACGTTTTGCCAGAGCATGTTGCGGATGACTTTCGAGACCGGCGTAATGCACCTTCTCGATGCCGTCCTGCTGCTCCAGCCACTGTGCCAGTTCAAGAGCACTGGCACAGTGAGCGCGCATGCGCAGGTTCAGGGTTTCGAGGCCCTTGAGGAAGATCCACGCGTTGAATGGGCTTAGGGTTGGTCCGGCAGTGCGCAGGAAGCCGACCACTTCTTTCATCTGTTCGCTGCGACCGGCAACCACACCGCCCATGGAGCGGCCCTGGCCGTCAATGAACTTGGTGGCGGAATGCACGACCATGTCAGCACCCATCGCCAGCGGCTGCTGGAGCGCTGGTGTGCAGAAGCAGTTATCGACTACCAGCAGGGTGCCTTTGGCGTGAGCGATTTCTGCCAGAGCGGCGATATCGACCAGTTCGGCCAGAGGATTGGACGGTGATTCAACAAACAGCATTTTGGTGTTGGGCTTGATAGCGGCATCCCAGCCAGCCAGTTCGGCGAGCGGCACGTAATCCACTTCAACGCCAAAACGCTTGAAGTACTTCTCGAACAGACTGATGGTCGAGCCGAATACGCTCCGGGAAACCAGCACGTGATCGCCAGCGCTGCAAAAGCTCATGACCACCGCCATGATCGCGGCCATGCCGCTTGAAGCGGCAACGGCCTGCTCGGCGCCTTCCAGCGCTGCGATACGTTCTTCGAACGAGCGCACCGTCGGGTTGGTGTAGCGCGAGTAAACGTTGCCCGGCACTTCGCCTGCGAAACGCGCAGCCGCGTCGGCGGCTGAACGGAACACATAACTTGAGGTGAAGAACAGCGGATCGCTATGCTCGCCTTCCGGCGTGCGGTGTTGACCGGCACGCACAGCGAGTGTGTCGAAGCCAACGCCCTCAAGGTCGCTGTCCAGCCGACCGGCATCCCATTCCTGAGTCATGCGCCCTCTCCGTGATGATTAGTTGTTGTACAGATCGATGATCGCGCTGACCGCCTGGGTCTTGACCTTGGAGGCGTCATTACGCGCCGACTCGATCTTGTTCAGGTAATGCTCGTCGATATCACCGGTCACGTACTTGCCGTCGAAGACCGAGCAATCGAAGTTGTCGATTTTGATCTTCTTGCTGCCACTCACCGCTTCGATCAGGTCGTTCAGGTCCTGATAGATCAACCAGTCGGCACCGATCAGATCAGCAACGTCCTGAGTGCTACGGTTATGAGCGATCAGCTCATGAGCGCTTGGCATGTCGATACCGTAAACGTTCGGGTAACGAACGGCAGGTGCCGCGGAGCAGAAGTAAACGTTCTTGGCACCGGCTTCACGGGCCATCTGGATGATCTGCTTGCAAGTGGTGCCACGCACGATGGAGTCATCCACCAGCATGACGTTCTTGCCGCGGAACTCCAGCTCGATGGCGTTGAGCTTCTGGCGTACGGATTTCTTGCGCGCGGCCTGACCGGGCATGATGAACGTACGGCCGATGTAGCGGTTCTTGACGAAACCTTCGCGGAACTTGACGCCCAGATGGTTGGCCAGTTCCAGTGCCGCCGTGCGGCTGGTGTCCGGAATAGGGATAACCACGTCGATGTCGTGATCCGGACGCTCGCGCATGATCTTGTCAGCCAGCTTCTCGCCCATGCGCAGACGCGCCTTGTAGACCGAGATACCGTCGATGATCGAGTCCGGACGCGCCAGATAGACGTGCTCGAAAATGCACGGTGCGTACTTGGGATTGGTTGCGCACTGACGAGTGTGCAGCTTGCCATCTTCAGTGATGTAAACCGCTTCGCCCGGCGCCAGATCGCGAATCAGGGTGAAGCCGAGCACGTCCAGTGAAACGCTCTCGGAGGCGATCATGTACTCGACGCCTTCATCGGTGTGACGCTGACCGAAAACGATCGGACGGATGGCGTCAGGATCGCGGAAACCGACGATACCGTAGCCGGTGATCATCGCGACCACGGCGTAACCGCCACGGCAGCGTTTATGCACGTCAGTGACAGCAGCGAAGATGTCTTCTTCGGTTGGCTGCAACTTGCCGCGCACGGCCAGTTCATGAGCGAAAACGTTCAGCAGCACTTCCGAATCGGAATTGGTGTTGACGTGGCGCAGGTCAGATTCGTAAATCTCCTTGGCCAGTTGCTCAACGTTGGTCAGGTTGCCGTTGTGCGCCAACGTAATGCCATACGGCGAGTTGACGTAAAACGGCTGGGCTTCAGCTGAAGTCGAGCTGCCTGCCGTTGGATAGCGCACATGACCAATACCCATGTGCCCGACCAGACGCTGCATATGGCGCTGATGGAACACATCACGTACCAGGCCGTTGTCCTTGCGCAGGAATAACCGGCCGTCGTGGCTGGTTACGATACCGGCAGCGTCCTGGCCGCGGTGCTGGAGGACGGTGAGCGCGTCATACAGCGCCTGATTGACGTTCGACTTACCGACGATACCGACGATGCCACACATGCGACACAACCCCTACTTAGTGGAACTGGATTTACCGAGCACTTCCTGCGGCATTGTAGGCGGCAGGAGGTGTTCCTTGAACGGCAGTTCAGCAGGTACGCTGACTCCGCTGGCGAGCCACTTGCTGGACATCCCGAGAATCAGGTTTTTCGACCAGTCAGCGACCATGAGAAATTGCGGCACCAACCTCGATTGCTGCCACCATTGATCCTGTTGTACCGGCCCCAGGCTCAACAGCCCGACTGCCACTACTACAAGCAAGCCTCCGCGCGCTGCGCCAAAGACCATGCCGAGAAAGCGATCGGTCCCGGAAAGCCCGGTGACACGAATCAGTTCCCCAATAAGAAAGTTGATCATTGCGCCAACCAGCAAGGTGGCGACGAATAGAATAGTACAGGCCGCAATAACCCGAAACGACGGTGTTTCGATGTAGTTGACCAAATAACCTGATAATCCCGCGCCAAACATCCAGGCGACGACGCCTGCAATGATCCAGGTCACCAGAGACAGGGCTTCCTTGACGAAGCCGCGCTTGAGACTGATCAGAGCGGAGATAGCGACGATCGCGAAGATCGCCCAGTCGACCGGGGTAAAGGGCACGTTTGAGCCTGCAAACAGATAAGGCGGCGCATTTTAGCAGAGCGCCAGCCTGCCGGTAAGCAGCATTTCCGGCAGCTGTGCAATCATCTGAAAAGCATCAACCCTGCTCAGGCTGAAAGCGCACCACAATGCCCTTGAGCTTCTGTTGCTTGTCGAGCTGGTCACGCAAGCGATCAGCTTCTGCACGCTCGATCAATGGACCCACAAACACCCGGTTCACGCCGCCTGCGGTACGGATGTAGGCGTTATAGCCCTGAGTGCGCAGGGTCTTCTGCAGGTTGTCGGCATTGGCACGATTGGACATGCTCGCCAATTGTACCGACCAGCTTACCGACAGACCGTTAGCGTCGACACCTGACGGCGTGGCGGGTTTGGCAGTCGCTTGTGCTGCAGGCGCCGCCGGGGCTGGCGCCGGTGTTGGCGTCGGAGCTGGCGTCGGAGCTGGCTTGGCGGCCGGCTTGACGGCAGGCGGGGTCGCAGTCTTCACTTCAGGCGGAGCCGGAGCGATAGGCATGGACGGTGCCTGGCTTTGCGCAGCTATTTCATCGTCGCCAGGGATAGGCTCCTGAGTGGGAACCTGAGGCTCAGGCACCGGCACTGGCTGAACCTGCACTTGAGGCGCTGCAGGCGCTTGCGGAGCAGCGGGCGCATCGACCTGAACGTGGCGCGTCTCATCCTGACGTGTGAACAGCATAGGCAGGAAGATCACCGCCACGGCGATAAGCACCAGGGCACCGACCATTCGCTGTTTGAATACGTTATCCAGCAAAGCCATTTGCAGCTTCCTCTATGGCGTGCCGGGTCAACCATTCCAGGGCCTCGGCAACACAGTAAAAAGACCCGAACAGCAAAATCTCGTCATCGGCTGTAGCGTGCGCGCATTGGGCTTCAAGTGCCAGCGCAACACTCTGATAGGACGTCACGTGCGCACCAAGGTTCTCAAGTGCAACCTGCAAATCCGCTGCTGGTCGGCTGCGCGAGGTCGGAAGCGGTGCAACAGCCCAGTCAGCGATACTGGAAGCCAGCTCGGCAACGACACCTTCCAGCTCCTTGTCAGCCAACAGACCAAAGACCGCCAAGCGCTTTCCTGCCACCGGACGCTGAGCCATGCGTTGCGCCAGAAACTGCGCAGCGTGGGGGTTGTGCCCCACGTCCATCAGCAGATTCAGCCGCTTGCCATGCCAGTTGAAGGCGCGACGATCCAGACGACCGATGATCCGTGTATCGAGCAATGCAGCAAGAATCAGCTCCGGCTGCCAGGCAATATCCAGCAATAGATAAGCCTGCAACGCCAAGGCTGCGTTTTCCATAGGAAGGTCAAGCAATGGCAAATCAAGCAATTCAACCCGCTGCCCCTGCCCGTCTCGCCCCGTCCAGCTCCAGTTCCGTTCACTGATCGACAGATCGAACTCACGGCCGCGCAGCATCAGCGGGCAATTGAGTTGTTTGGCCTTGTCGAGAAGTGGCGCAGGAGGATCAGGATCACCGCACAGCACTGGGCAACCTTCGCGGAAAATCCCCGCCTTTTCGAACGCTACGGACTCGCGGGTATCGCCCAGCCAGTCCGCGTGATCGATACCGATGCTGGTCACTACCGCCAGATCGGAATCGATCAGGTTGACGGCATCGAGACGACCACCCAAACCCACCTCAAGCACCGCGACATCAAGCGCCGCCTGCTCGAAAAGCCAGAAAGCCGCCAGAGTCCCCATTTCGAAATAGGTCAGCGTGACATCGCCACGCGCAGCCTCGACAGCGGCGAACGCATCGCAGAGTTCTAAATCAGTGGCCTCAACGCCCTGCACTTGCACACGCTCGTTGTAGCGCAACAAATGCGGAGAACTGTAAACACCGACCTTAAGACCCTGAGCGCGGAGCAACGAAGCCAGAAAGGCGCAGGTCGAACCTTTGCCGTTGGTACCGGTTACCGTAATCACCCTGGGCGCAGGCCGGGTCAAACCCAATTGCTGCGCTACCTGTCGCGACCTGTCCAGCCCCATATCAATGGCAGAGGGATGCAACTGCTCCAGATAGGCGAGCCAATCACCCAGGGATCCTGGCGTCATACGTTGGCGGGCGCCGGAGGAACGATGATTGGCTCGATAACCGGCGCGACGAACTTGGGTGTCGGCAGGTTCATCATTTGCGCCAGGAGGTTACCCAAGCGCTGACGCAGTTCCTGACGAGGAATGATCATGTCGATAGCGCCGTGGTCCAGCAGGAACTCACTGCGCTGGAAGCCTTCCGGCAGTTTTTCACGAACGGTCTGCTCAATGACACGAGGACCGGCAAAGCCGATCAGAGCCTTTGGCTCAGCGACGATCACGTCACCCAGCATGGCCAGACTCGCGGAAACACCGCCGTAAACCGGGTCGGTCAGTACGGAGATGAACGGCAGGCCTTCTTCGCGAAGACGCGCCAGCACGGCCGAAGTCTTGGCCATTTGCATCAGCGAGATCAACGCTTCCTGCATACGCGCGCCACCGGAAGCGGCGAAGCAGATCATCGGGCAGCGTTTTTCCAGCGCATAGTTGGCAGCCTGAACGAAGCGCTCGCCTACGATCGCGCCCATCGAACCGCCCATGAAGGAGAACTCGAACGCCGAGACCACAACCGGCATGCCCAACAGGGATCCGCTCATGGAAATCAGTGCATCTTTTTCACCGGTCTGTTTCTGGGCACCGACCAGGCGATCCTTGTACTTTTTGCTGTCGCGGAACTTGAGACGATCAACCGGCTCCAGATCGGCACCGATTTCGGAACGACCTTCTTCATCGAGGAAGATATCCAGACGAGCACGCGCGCCGATGCGCATGTGGTGGTTGCACTTGGGGCAAACGTCCAGGGTCTTTTCCAGCTCTGGACGATAAAGCACCGCTTCGCAGGATGGGCATTTATGCCAGAGGCCTTCAGGAACCGAGCTCTTCTTGACCTCGGAACGCATGATCGAAGGGATCAGTTTGTCTACCAACCAGTTGCTCATGCTTTATATCTCCAGTACCGGTGGCTCGAACGCCGGGTGACTCAGCACCCTGCGCATGCCCTTTTAACTAATTCGTAAATGAATTGAAGCAGCTTGTCGGTGGCTGCCAAATATCGTGGCGTGCCAGCCGCACAGCTTCAATCGCGATTCAACAACCGTGGCGAGGCCATTCGAACCTCACCCGTAAAAAATCTGCCCGCTTATCCGGGACTGCCTGTCGCACAGACAGGATTATGGACGGTGGCCGACGAAAACCCGTCACATCGAACCGCCATCAGCAGCCGTGCACTGCGCTCATGAACGCACGAATCTTGTCATGATCCTTGATGCCCTTGCTCTTCTCAACACCGCCGCTGACGTCCACCGCGTAAGGCCGAACCTGGGTAATGGCCTGAGCCACGTTGGCAGAGGTCAAACCGCCGGCCAGGATAATCGGCTTTTCCAGACTGTTCGGGATCAGCGCCCAGTCAAAGGTTTCACCCGTACCGCCTGGAACGCCTGCGACAAATGTGTCGAGCAGGATACCGCTCGCCCTGGAGTACAAACGGCAACTGGCAGCGATATCGTCACCCGCCTGCACCCGCAATGCCTTGATGAACGGACGATGATAGCCGTCGCACTGCTCAGGCGTCTCATCTCCGTGGAACTGCAACATATCCAGCGGCACAGCATCCAGGGTTTCGTTGAGCTCACAACGACTGGCATTGACGAACAAACCCACCGTACTGATAAACGGCGGCAAGGCGGCAATGATTGCCCGCGCTTGTTGAATGCTCACTGCCCTTGGGCTTTTGGCGTAAAACACGAAGCCGATGGCATCGGCACCCGCCTCGACGGCAGCCAATGCATCTTCTATGCGGGTAATCCCGCAGATCTTGCTGCGAACGGCTGACATGTAAAGAAAACCTCAAGCCTTTCGGGAAAGGCCCGGATGTTAACAAATGCTGTTACAGGCGTCAGCCGTCAAGTTCCGAGAAGCCCGTAAGAAAGTGCGGCCCGATATAACGCTCAGGCAGTGGAAACTCGTCGCGATACTCCACCTGTACCAGATAAAGCCCGAACGGGTGCGCGGTCACCCCGCCCGTTCGACGAACCTTGCTTTCCAGCACCTCGCTCGCCCACTCAACCGGCCGCTCTCCTGCGCCAATGGTCATCAGCACACCAGCGATATTGCGCACCATGTGGTGCAGAAACGCATTGGCACGTATATCGATGACAATCATCTTGCCGTGCTGCGTCACCCGCAGATGATGCAGCTGTTTGACGGGCGACTTGGCCTGACACTGCCCTGCACGGAAAGCACTGAAATCATGAGTCCCGACCAGGTACTGCGCTGCCTGCGCCATGCGCTCGACATCCAGCGGGCGATGGTTCCAGGTAATTTCCTGATTCAGGTGCGCCGGACGGATCTGGTCGTTGTAGATCACGTAGCGATAACGGCGTGCGATGGCTTTGAAGCGCGCGTGGAAATCTGCAGGCATGACCCTGGCCCAACTGACACTGATGTCATGGGGCAAATTGATGTTGGCGCCCATCACCCAGGCCTTCATCGAGCGCTGGGCCTGCGTATCGAAATGCACGACCTGCCCGCAGGCATGCACACCGGCATCGGTTCGTCCGGCGCACATCAACGAGACTGGCGAATCGGCGACTTTCGACAATGCGTTTTCGAGGGTTTCCTGAACCGTCAGCACGCCGGATGCCTGACGCTGCCAACCGGAATAACGCGAGCCTTTGTATTCGACCCCGAGCGCAATTCGGGAAAAGCCTTCAGCAGCCATTTCAGCTGCCGGGTTATCTATGTTCGCCAAGAGGTAAAAGCCTGTCGGATTGCAAAATGGCGGCCATTATAGGGCCGTCGAAAAAAGACGCCATGTGCCCGACGCTATAAATGCAAACGGCCGCATAAGCGGCCGTTGCAACACAGCGGTAACGAATCAGACCAGACGAGAGAGCATGTCCCGCGCTTCGGTTTTCTGACCGTCATTACCCTCGGACACCACTTCATCAAGGATATCGCGAGCGCCGTCGCTGTCACCCATTTCGATGTAGGCGCGTGCCAGATCGAGCTTGGTGGCGGCTTCGTCGGTGCCGGACAGGAAATCGAACTCTGGCTCATCATCCATCGACGCCATGTCATCAGCGGTGAAGCTAGGCGTCTCGAAAGGCTCTGCCATCGGCGGGTGCTCAAGATTCTGCGACAAACGCTCCAGTTCGGCGTTGACGTCCTCAATCTCGGAAGCGAATGCCTGGGCGGCAGGATCAGACTCGATTTCGTCAGACAGCGACAGGTCGAAGTCATCCGGCAAGTCCAGATCGTGCTCCAGCTCAGGTTCAGATTCGGCTGCCACTACAGGAGCAGGCTCACCCAGGTCCAACGGCTCTTCGTCGAGGCTGAGCAGGAAATCATCTTCCGTGGTCAGCCCGGGTTCGTCTTCCGCCAGATCCAGATCGAAATCGTCCAGGTCGTCAGGCGTGCTGACCACGGGCGCTTCAGTCTGCTGCTTCAGGAGCGACTCAAAGCTCGGCTCCTGCGGCTCAGGCTCAGGTGTTGGTGCATCCAGCTCGAAATCGCTCACCTCTGCCGGCGCGGTCAGATCGACCACGTGCTCCGGCGAAGCCTGTTCCAGATCGTCCAGGCTCAGATCGAAATCCTGCTCGAAGTCATCAACCTCAGCAGCCGGAACTTCAGCTTCAGGGACTGACGCTGCGACGACTGGCTCAGGTTCCAGTTCCGGCTCTGAAGCCAGCTCTGGCTCTGGCTGTACTTCAGCGACAGGCGGCTGCGGTTCTTCTTCGTCGAGCAGCAGCTCCTCAACGTATTTCGCATCCAGTTCGGCGGCCACTGCTGCAGCCGTCGCTGTTGCCGCCGCAGCCACAACAGCTGCGGTAACCATGGTCGGGTAACGACTCTTTAGCTGCTCGACCTCAGCTTCATGCTTTCCCCGTGCCACCACTTTGCGCTCGTGCGCGGCGAAAGCTTTGGTGTTGCCCTGCTCGGCGTAGATTTCCATCAGCTTGAGACGGATATCATCACGAGCAGGATCTTCTTTAACAGCCTCTTCCAGAAGTTCGACCGCCTGATTCATGCGGCCGTAAGCGATATGGATTTCAGCCTGAACCAGCGGATCAGCCGGACGCTCTTTCGGACCGCCAGCAGCAGGCGGTGGCGTCATTGCCACGTTAGGCGAAGCAACGCCCAACCCTTCGAAACTGGCTTGCGGCACGTCCATATCCATGTCGGACACAAAGTCAGACTCTTCAGCCAGAGCACGCGCCATGCGCTTGTGCTTCTCGGCCTCGGCCTTGGCATTGCGACGACGGGCCAGGAACAGCATCAACAGAAGCAGGAACAGCACCACAGCGCCGCCGATGATGCCAAGCACAATCGGATTATTGAGCAACTGTTTGAAGGCGTTATCCGCGTCGGACTCCGGCGCGACTACCGGCTCAACGGCCAACGGCTGATCTGCACCAGGCGCGGTGACCTGAGCGGCACCAGCCGGTAGCGCATCTTCCGGGGCAATCTCACCTGGTGGCTTGGCCGCAGCCTCAGGCGTACCCGGCGCGCCAACCACTGTGGCGGGCATGGCCGAGTCAGCAGGTTTTGCGGCCGCTGCGGCATCAGGCGTCGCACCCGGAGTCGCAGGCGGAACTACGCCTCCGGCAGCCTGCATCTTGGCCAATTGATCGCTTTTCAGCTGAATCAGACGCTGCATCTTGTCCAGCTGGCTTTGCAGGTCGTTCATGCGGCTCTTGAGCTCCGCGTTATCACGACGTGCGGTGTCCAGATTTTCCTGAGCCACGGCCAGCTTGTTGCTTAATTCTTTCTCGCCTGCAGAGCCTTTGCCCGCAGCATTTGAACCTGCAGATACCAGACTCAGGTTATCGCCCGCTTCCACCCGGGAAGGTGCCTCACCGGCACGATCGCGACGGGTTGCATCAACCTGACGCGTGCCGGAAGGCGTTCTACGCCCCTGACGCCACGCCTGATTCTGCGCAGCCACTTCGGTGATCGCTTGAGGCTGAGGCAAGGTCGTTGACTGCGAGGGCGTCGGCAAACGCAATACCTGACCTTTCTTGAGTCTATTGATATTGCCGCCAATGAATGCGTCCGGGTTCAGCGCCTGAATCGCCAGCATCGTCTGTTGTACGGTGCCGCCATTGCGATTTTTCTCGGCAATTTCCCACAACGTGTCGTTATTGCTAGTGGTGTACGAAGCCTGCCTGGCAATGCTGTCCGCGACTGGCGCTGGCGCGGCCGGCGTCTCGGCGGCTGGCGTTGGCGCCGGAGCAGCCGGTTGCTCGGCAGCCGGTGCCGTAGAAGGCAACTGGGTCGCAGCAGTTGGAGCTGAAGCGGCCGCTGCAGCAGCGGCTGCCGCTTCCGGGGAATATTTAGGCGGATCCAGCAGCAGGCTGTACTCGCGCAGCAAGCGACCGTTTGGCCACAACACTTGAACGAGGAATTTCACAAAGGGTTCGCGTACCGGCCTGCTGGAGGTAATACGCAAGACACTCTTGCCGCTGGCGTTGATCACCGGGGTAAACGTAAGGTCGTTGAGAAACGCCTGACGGGTGACACCGGCCTGAGCGAAATCGGCGGTGGTTGCCAGACTCGGCACCACTTGCGAGGCGTTAAGCCCCTGCGCTTCCGTCAGTTCAATTTCGGCTACCAACGGCTGGTTCAGGGTCGACTTGACCGACAATTCCCCAAGCCCCAGCGCGTGCGCCATTCCAGATGACAGCGCGGAAGCCGCAGCAATTGCTAAAACCAGTTTGCGAACCTGAACCATAGCCCATCCCTTGTTAAAAAATTCCTCGGCATCCGAGAGGTAAAAGTACTCATCTCAGGAGCTTGGAGGACACGCCTGGCTAGAATGATTCTTCAAATTGCCGCCAAGTATCTTTTACACATAGTCTTTTATCAACAATTCAGCGAGCTGCACAGCGTTGAGAGCTGCACCTTTGCGTACATTGTCCGACGTGACCCACAGATTTAACTCACAAGGATCATCGATCCCACTCCGGACGCGTCCTACATAAACAACGTCCTGCCCTACAGCATCGCCGACCGCAGTCGGGTAATCACCGGCTTCGACCAACTCGATTCCAGCCGCAGACTCCAGTGCCTTGTTGACCGCTCCGAGATTCACAGGTGCCGCCGTCACCAGCGAAACCGTGAAGCTGTCGCCAAAAAACAGCGGTGCCTGCACGGTTGCCGCAGAAACCTTCAGTAAAGGCAGAGCCAGCAACTCTCGCAACTCCGCCACCAGACGTTTTTCCAGCGGTACATGCCCTTCTGCATCTGGCGTACCCACTTGGGCCAGCAAGTTGAAGGCCATTTGCCGGTCAAAAAAGCGCGGCTCCAGCGGACGAACATTGAGCAATTCTGTCGTCTGACGCGCCAGTTCAGCGACGCCTTCACGCCCTTGGCTCGATACCGCCAGACAGGCCGTGACGCTGACACGCTGAATGTCCAGCACCGCCAGCAAAGGTGCCAGTGTCAGCGCCAACGCTGCACCGGAAGAACTTGGGCTGCCCACCTGAAACGGTTTGCCGTACGACTCGATCAAAGCGCCATTGATTTCGGGAACGACGTTCGGAGCTTCCTCCGGGGACAATCCACCAGACAGATCAATGACCGAACACCCGGCAGCGGTCGCACGGGCAGCATAGCTGCGGGTAATCGCCGGACCCGCTGCAAAGAGCGCAACCTGCGCCTTGCTGAAATCGAACTCGTCGACTTCGCGCACACGCACGTTTTTGCCTCTGAACGGCACGGAATGACCTGCCGACTCGATACTGGCCAGCAGATGCAACTGCGCAACCGGGAAGTTACGCTCTTCGAGAATCTGGACGATGGTTTCGCCGACAGTACCGGTGGCGCCGATAACGGCAATATCAAAGGACTGACTCATGCAAAAACCTCAGGTAAAACGGGGAGCGGCACTTTAACCGCCGAGTACAAAGCAAGCAATTGAGCGGCAACTTATTGATTCAAGGCTCAAGGCCTATGGGAAAGAACTCTCCGTGACTCCAGACGCCCAGCCAGCGCTGACCATCAATGTCGCGGGAAACGGCCAGCTCCACCAACTGGTAGAACACGTTGCGATGAATCAGTGCTTCAAGGTTGGCCCGCACATGAATGTAGGGGGCCGGCTCTTCAGTCTGGGGATCGACTATCACGCGTAACGGGTGATCCGGGCCTGCTTCGGTATCATCCTCGACATTGGTCGAGAAGCGCAAAATCTGCTGCTCGCCTTCGCCCTCCACCACCAGACTGACCGCCACGAACGGTGCGTCATCGACGCGAATCCGGACCTTCTCCACGGGAGTAATCAGGAAGTAATCGTCGCCATCGCGACGCATGATCGTGGAAAACAACCGAACCATGGGTTTGCGACCAATTGGCGTACCCAGGTAGAACCAGGTGCCATCCCGCGCGATACGCATGTCGATATCGCCGCAGAAATCCGGATTCCACAGGTGAACGGGTGGTAATCCTTTGCTCTTGGGGATCTGCGCGAACAGATCATTGGCCTTGCCCGGACCGGTCATTTTTTCTCCTTAGCGACTCAGACCCAACAGGCTGCGAGCATATTCCTCAAGCGGCGGGCCGAGCAGGTCTTCTGGTTTATTGTCGTAGAACGTCAGCAATCCGCCGCGAATACGAATACGAGCGGTGTCGATCAGGTAGCGGGTACTGGTTTCGATCAGCATCAACTGGATCACGCCGTTATCAATACCGAGCCGATCCAGCGCTTCCTGATCGGACCATTCATCCGTATTGCCGATCCGATCGTCAGCCTTGGCAAAACGAGTGTAGAGCAAGTAATGCGCGCCGAAACCACGGGCTTCGGTCATTGCCTCATCCAGCCCCAATGGGGTACGGGCGCGACGAACCATCGGGAAATATTCAACGAAGCCGTTGAAGGCTTCTTCAGCCACTACGTTCTGCTTGGGATGGGGACTGGAATTAGGCGGTACGAACGCGCCTTGAGCGATATAGATGAACGAGTCAGCCTGTATGCGCCAATTGCCGATACGACGGGTTTCGCCGTGGTCGAGAATCCCGGCATCACTCAGTTGATCCTTGGTGCCTTGGGCCAGATCGCTGACACTCATGCAACCACTCAACGCCAACAGCGCCAGTAACAGAACCAGGCTACGCATTATTCCCCTCCCAAATGCCGGTGACGGAAAACCGGCGAATGGTCGTCGGATGCAGCTTCCGAGCCAGAGCGTGCATGGAAGCTGAATAATGCGGGTTTTAATGTGCAGCATGCCTGAAACAGAGCCTTGGAGCAGCCCGGTTACTGATCTGCGGAATCTGCCTTGGGATCGGCCATGACATCTGTATCGCGCTTGCGCTTGTTGCCCATGCGCACGCCGATATCCATCAGAAATTGAAAAAAGCCTTCCTGATCTTCAAGCACATTGCTCCAGAACGGCGAGTGGTAGAGCGCAACGGCGCCATGCACCAAAGCCCAGGCAGCGCAGTAGTGGAAATACGGCGGGACGTCTTCGAGCTTGCCTTCGTTGATCCGCCCTTTGATCAGCAGCGTCAGGTGTTCGAAGTTCGAGGCGCGGATCTTGTGCAGCTCCTCGACCAGTTCTGGCACCTGATTGCCTTTGACGACCTTCTCTTCCAGACGATCAAACAGCCGATAACGCTGTGGATCACGCATGCGGAATTCGAAGTAGGCGCGGGAAAGTGACTCCTTGTCCTTTTCCAGATCTGCTGAATGCAGTAACTCGTTCAGATCACGCTCGTAGTCGAGCATCAGGCGCAAATAGATTTCCGCCTTGGATTTGAAGTGCTTGTAGATGGTGCCTTTGCCAATACCGACGGCGTCCGCAATCATCTCGACAGTAACGCTGTCTTCGCCTTCATCGAGAAATAACTTAAGCGCCGTGTCGAGGATTTCCTGCTCACGGCGGCGAAACTCACGGACCTTACGAGGTTCTTTTTGCATATTAAGAAGGTCTGCACGGCTCAAAATCGAAGCTCTGCATTATGCCTAACCCGCGCGAAATTGCACGGATCATCCGACCATGGTGCGTTAAATGCGTGAAGTGCAGGTTTTGACGGGAGAGTGTCGGACAATCCGGGAACTCACTTCGGGGAAAGAATGGTGTTGGTCTCATCGCGAGCAAGCTCGGCTCCCACATGAAAACCTCGCTCCCCCTGCTGGAGCGAGGCTTGCCCGCGAAGAACGATGACGCGGGCCATCTGACACGCCGCACCAACTGATTCGCGGGCAAGCCTCGCTCCAACAGGCAATGCGATCTCGGTCCCAGGCAGCATTCCAGAGGTGTGGCCGTAAATCATAGATAAAACGGACTCAACAACCGCCCCGCTATTCCAAATCTGTTTAAAAAACGTACAGAAGCGACTGGACGCCGGGCGAGCATGACCAATACTTAGTACGTTGGCGCGACATCTCCCCCAAGTGACGCGCCAATAAAGGTGCAGATGGATAGCGCACCTTTGTTTTACTCCTAATGGTCTTAACCCGGATTCACCCCCCAGAACCCGGGTTTTTTTTGCCTGCGATTCGTCAAGCCTTCAGATGCGCCAAGGGGAACAGTCGGGCAAAGTTGGCAGTCGTCATTTCCGCAAACTGCTCGTAAGACTCACCGCGCAACATGGCCAGAAATTCGGCCACTTCACGCACGTACTGAGGCAGGTTGGGTTTGCCCCGGTATGGGATTGGCGCGAGGTAAGGCGAGTCCGTTTCTACCAACAACCGGTCCGCTGGCACCTGACGCGCCACGTCGCGCAGCGCATCGGCGTTGCGGAAGGTGACGATGCCAGACAGGGATATGTAAAAACCAAGATCCAGCGCCGCCTTGGCCATGTCCCAGTCTTCGGTGAAACAGTGCAGCACCCCGCCCTGGGGCAGTGCAGCCTCGCGCAGCAGGCTCAAGGTGTCGGCCCGCGCACCGCGAGTGTGAACGATGACCGGCTTGCCGGTGATGTTCGCGGCTTGCAGATGCAGTCGAAACGACGCCTGCTGCAACTCCGCCGCTTCGGGCTCGTAATGGTAGTCCAGACCCGTTTCGCCAATCGCCACCACCCGGGGGTGATCCAGCTCTTTGAGCAGCCAGTCCAGCGCTGGCGTTTCGCCTGGTGTCAGGTCCAGTGGATGGATACCCACTGAGCAATCAACATCATCGTATTGCTCGGCAAGCGCCTTCACTGCTCCGGCGTTTTCGGCGCTGACGCCGATGCACAGAAAGTGTCCGACACCCCGGCCACGTGCAGCCTCAAGGGCAGCATCCAGGGATCCGGAATGCTCGGCAAGGTCCAGGCGGTCAAGGTGGCAATGGGAATCTACAAGCATGGAAATAGGCAACTACATCGTGTGAGTGGGACGGTCGGACTTCAAAGCACCGGCCAGATAGGTTTCGATCATGGTACGGGCGGTCGTGTCACCATCATTGAATTGCACGCCGACGCCAGCCGCGCGATTACCTTGCGCGCCCTTGGGGGTGATCCAGGCGACTTTGCCCGCCACCGGAATTTTTTCCGGTTCATCCATCAGGTTCAACAGCATGAACACCTCATCCCCGAGCTTGTAGCTTTTACTGGTGGGGATGAACAGCCCGCCATTTCTGATAAAGGGCATGTAGGCCGCGTACAGAACGGACTTGTCCTTGATAGTCAGAGACAAAATGCCATTTCGTGGACCGGAACTCGGCGGCAGGCTCATGACAACTCCTATCAAAAAACATAACCAACTGAATTTAAATGCATTTCCGTCCAACGACTAAACGCTAGCGCTGACTGATCAGCCCCGACCATTGAACCAGCAAGGCCTCAAGCAGTAATACCCTGTTCAGGTTGGCCTTGGACATGACTTTCTGACGCTGGGCCAGAATCCAGTCCTGAATCTCGAGCACCTTGCCCTGCGCGGACTTCTGCGCCAGATACTGCACTACTTTGCGCATATCCTCCAAACCCAGGCCTTGTTCATCCCCGGTCAATTGGTATCGCAAAACAAGGTGCGACCAATCGCAAAACCAGTCAAACAACAGCAACAGCGGGATATCTTTCCAGCCTTCAGCCAGTTGGGTCGGCGATTGTTGCTGCTTGAGTAGCTTCTTTACGCCATCCACCACCTGAGCACGCTGCTCGCGCACGCCCTGAGTCTGAAGGCTGACAGCAGCAAGGGGAGAACCAGCGGCGAGGGTCAGCAACTCGCGCCGCTCCTCCTCGCTGCTCTCCGGCAATGCCTTGGCAAGCCATGTGAGACTCATCTCTTCACTGGGCAGCGGGCAGGCTTGTTGCACGCAACGGCTTTTGACCGTTGGCAACAATCGGCTGGGCTGATGACTGACCAGCAGCAAAACGGTGTTGCCCGACGGCTCTTCAAGGCTTTTCAACAAAGCGTTGGCGGCGTTGATATTCATCGACTCGACGGGCTCGATCAATACCACTTTGCGGCCACCCATTTGTGCCGTCTGCACCACAAAACTCACCAGATCGCGGACCTGATCGACCTTGATCGCCTTATCCGCCTCTTCCGGCTCCAGCACGTAATTGTCCGGGTGACTTCCCGCTGCCAGCAACAGACAGGACTTGCACTGACCGCACGCTTCAAGGCCTTCCGGTCGCTGGCACAGCAGGCTGCCCATCAACCGTTCAGCCAGTGCTCGCTTGCCAATGCCAATAGGCCCATGCAGCAAATAAGCGTGGGCGTGTTGAGCACGACCCGCCAATTGCTGCCAGAGCTGCTCCTGCCAGGGATAAGCTTCAGCCACGGTGCAGACTCAACAGCTCAGGCAATAATGCGTCGAGAGAGCGCTGCACGTCAGGCAGGGATTGCGCCGCATCCACCAGACGATAACGTCCTGGCTCGGCTTTGGCGCGATTCAGATACGTACTGCGCACCGCGTCGAAAAAGGTCCGGCCTTCCTGCTCGAAACGATCCAGCCGCCCCCGCGCAGAGGCCCGCGCCAGACCCACTTCTACCGGCAAATCGAACACCAGAGTCAGGTCCGGGCGCAAATCGCCCTGTACGAAACTCTCTAACGCAGCGATCCGCTCATGGGACAAGCCACGACCACCACCTTGATAAGCGTAAGTTGCATCCGTGAAGCGATCACACAGGACCACTGCGCCACGCGCCAGTGCTGGACGAATGACTTCAGCCAAGTGTTGCGCACGGGCAGCAAACACCAGCAGCAACTCGGTATCGGCATGCATGGCTTCGTCGCTGGGTGCCAGCAACAGCTCACGAATGCGTTCAGCCAGCGGCGTACCGCCCGGCTCACGAGTCAGCAATACGTCGATGCCTTCAGCGCGCAGTTGCGCTGCAAGGTATTCACGGTTGGTGCTTTTACCGGCACCTTCCGGGCCCTCGAGGGTGATAAACAGGCCGGTCACAGGGTGTACTCAATAAAATTCATTGTGATTTTTGCTCGCTCGGCGCGGTGTCTTGTTCTGCTTTCGCTTCATCAGTCGCCGCCGGATTGGGCTCGACCGCCGGGACGGGCTCCGCAGGAGTCGCGGGGACTACTGGAACTGCGGCCGGAGCCGGACTCGATCGGTAGTCAGCACGACGCTTGAGCTGAAACTCGCGGACCGCGGCGTTATGCGCGTCCAGGTCATCGGAAAATACGTGACTGCCATCGCCCCGGGCGACGAAATACAGACTGCGCCCCGGCACCGGGTTGAGGGCAGCGTGAATCGCTTCACGGCCGACCAAAGAAATGGGCGTAGGTGGCAAACCGGAGATGACGTAGGTGTTGTAAGGCGTAGGCTCTTTCAGGTGAGCGCGGGTCAACTTGCCGTTGTAGCGCTCGCCCAGACCATAGATGACTGTCGGGTCCGTCTGCAGCAACATGCCCAGGGCCAGTCTGCGAACGAAAACGCCAGCGATCTGGCCACGCTCCTGCGGGACACCAGTCTCCTTTTCAACCAGGGACGCCATGATCAGCGCTTGATAAGCATCGGTATACGGCACATCTGCTGCACGCTTGGCCCATTCCTCTTCCAACACGTCGTCGAGACGCTTGTAGGCCTGTTTGAGAATTTCAGCGTCAGTCATGCCGCGGACGTAGCGGTAAGTGTCAGGGAAGAACCGGCCCTCGGGAAAAACATCCGGATGACCGATTTTAGTCATCAGCTCAGCGTCGCTGAGATTAACCAGTGTTTGCTCAAGCTTGGGCTGCTTGCCGAGTGCTGCACGCACCTGACGGAAATTCCAGCCCTCGACCAGCGTCAGGCTGTATTGGACGACTTCACCGCGCTGCCACAGACCCAGCAAGGACTGCGCGTTCATGCCCGGCGTCATGCGGTATTCGCCGCTGTGCAGGGCTTCACCCGAGAGGTTGAAGCGCCAGTACAGCCTTAGCCAGAATGCGTCCTTGATCACACCGTCGGTTTGTAGACGATTGAGCAAACCACCCGGCGTCGAACCGGCAGGAACGTCGAGCATCTGTTCCTGGGTGACGTTCAAGGGTTGATGCAGGGCCTCGTTCTGCTGCCAGTAGGCATAACCCAACGCCAAACCTGCCAGGACCAGGCCCGTTTCCAGCAACAGCAAAAATTTTCGAATCACTAAGCGATATCCAGAAGGGCAAGAGCTTTGCGCTGCAGTTTACGGGTGAGCGGTCCAACCGACCAGCTCAGCTGTTCGAAGCCTCGCACCGGCCAGACGCCATAGACACTGTTGCAGACAAATACTTCGTCAGCATGTTCCAGATCAGCCATATGCAGATCACGAACTTCGACGTGAATGCCAAGCTCCGGAGCCTGCTCCAGCAACGCACCGCGCATGACACCCGCGACGCCGCTGCGACTCAGGTCAGCCGTGAGCAACACGTCATCGCGGACCATAAACAGATTGCTGTAAACCCCTTCAATAACACGACCGGAAAGATCACGCATCAGCCCTTCGGCAAACTCGGAGCCCTGCCATTCCGAACGGGCAAGCACTTGTTCGAGACGATTCAAATGCTTCAAACCTGCCAGCAAGGGCTGCTCGGCCAGACGTGTGACACAGGGGAACAAGTAAATGCCCTGCTCCGCATGAGCAGAGGAATAGGCAGGCAGCGGGCTACCTTGAAGAATTCTTACAGGGTGAGAATGGGTATCAGGGGCATAGCCACGCTGGCTGTCGCCACGGGTAAGGATCAGTTTCATGACCCCTTCGTCGAGTTGCCGGGCAAAGGCCAGCAGCTCGTCACGAATCAAAACCAGATCAGCAGCAATGCCCAGACGATCACAGCCTCGTTGCAAGCGCTGCATGTGCTGATCCAGCAGCGATGGCTGCCCTGCCCTTACCGCGATGGTCTCAAACAGCCCATCGCCATAAGCCAGCCCTCTATTTTTGACAGAAAGCGTGTCGGCTGGACGTCCATCGACCCAGCCTGGCATCACTCGGCGAACCGGCGGAACACCAGTGAGCCGTTGGTTCCACCAAAACCAAAGGAGTTAGAGACCACCACGTCGATGGGCATGCTACGTGCCTCGTGCGGCACGAAGTCCAGATCACAACCTTCACCCGGCTCGTCCAGGTTGATGGTCGGCGGTGCCACCTGACCGTTGATCGCCAGCACACTGAAGATGGCTTCAACAGCACCGGCCGCGCCCAGCAAGTGACCGGTCATGGATTTGGTGGAGCTGACCGCCAGCTTATAGGCGTGATTGCCAAACACACTCTTGATTGCATTGGCTTCGGCAAGGTCGCCCGCCATGGTCGAGGTGCCGTGGGCATTGATGTACTGAACCTGCTCAGGGTTGACCTTGGCGTCGTTCAGCGCATTGCGGATGCAACGGGCAGCACCGGCGCCGTCGTCTGGCGGCGAAGTCATGTGGTATGCATCGCCGCTCATGCCAAAGCCGATCAGCTCGGCATAAATAGTCGCACCACGCGCCTTGGCATGCTCAAGCTCTTCAAGCACCAGCGCACCGGAGCCGTCGGACAGGACAAAACCGTCACGGCCTTTGTCCCAGGGACGGCTGGCGCGGGTTGGATCGTCATTGCGGGTCGACAGCGCGCGGGAAGCACCAAAGCCGCCCATGCCCAGCCCACAGGCCGCCATTTCAGCGCCACCCGCAATCATCACATCGGCTTCGCCGTAGGCAATGTTGCGTGCAGCCATGCCAATGCAATGCGTGCCCGTGGTGCAGGCAGTCGCAATGGCATAGTTAGGTCCCTGTGCGCCCAGATGGATCGACAGGAAACCGGAAATCATGTTGATGATGGAACCCGGCACGAAAAACGGCGAAATACGCCCTGGCCCCTGCTCGTGCAGAGAACGGCTGTTGTTTTCGATATTGGTCAGACCACCGATTCCAGAACCCATGGCAACGCCAATGCGTTCACGGTTTGCATCGGTGACTTCCAGGCCGGAATTACGCACAGACTGAAAGCTGGCAGCGAGACCGTACTGGATGAATAGATCGAGCCTGCGAGCCTCTTTGGGCGCCAGATACTCTTCGACGTTGAAGCCCTTGATCGAACCGCCAAAGCGGGTCGTGTAAGCCGAAAGGTCTGTGTGTTCGATAAGGTTAATGCCACTGCGACCAGCCAGAATGCCCTGCCAACTGCTCGGCACATCCGTACCCAATGGCGACAGCATACCCATACCGGTGACCACGACGCGTCTACGCGACACAGGACTCTCCTTTTCTTTCATTGACTACACAGGACATCGTTTTAAAGAAAAAACCGCACGCCGGTAAGGCAGTGCGGTTTTCCCATGACCCAGCAACGATTACTAAATGTTACGCCTGGTGGGCAGTAACGTAATCGATAGCAGCTTGAACAGTGGTGATCTTCTCGGCTTCTTCGTCAGGGATTTCGGTCTCGAATTCCTCTTCCAGAGCCATTACCAGCTCAACGGTGTCAAGGGAGTCGGCACCCAGGTCTTCAACGAAAGAAGCAGTGTTAACCACTTCCTCAGATTTGACGCCAAGTTGCTCAGCAACGATTTTCTTGACGCGCTCTTCGATGGTGCTCATACCGTGTTTTAACTCCTAGTAGACAAATTCAGGCAGCTGGCCGATGGGTAAGTGTATAGAAGAGGATTTGCGAATTTCAAGCTTAACGCAATTCCCGATACGCCCATCACCCCTCTGCCCATTAAAAGATTTCAGCTTTATAACGGATTTTAGACAGCCCGTATTACATTTTTTTAAAACGGGCGATCACATATACATGCCGCCGTTAACGGGGATTGTAGCCCCGGTAACGTAGCCTGCACCTTCCGAGGCAAGAAAAGCGACAACATGCGCAATCTCTTCTGCCTGCCCCAGGCGACCCAGAGGAATCTGCGCCGTCAGGGAATCTCGTTGCGTCTGAGGCAGCTCGCGGGTCATATCTGTGTCGATAAAACCAGGAGTTACCGAGTTCACGGTTACCGCACGCGAACCCACTTCACGCGCCAGAGCGCGACTGAAACCTTCCAGACCCGCTTTCGCGGCGGCATAGTTTACTTGGCCTGCGTTGCCCATGGCACCCACAACAGAACCAATACTGATAATTCGACCCCACCGCGCCTTGGTCATGCCACGCAAAACGCCCTTGGACAGACGGAAAAGGCTGTTCAGGTTGGTGTTGACGACATCATTCCACTCGTCGTCTTTCATGCGCATCATCAGGTTGTCACGAGTGATACCGGCATTATTGACCAGAATCAACGGTGCGCCAACGCGCTCCTGAATCTGCGACAGCACGGAGTCCACGGACTCGGCGCTGCAGACGTCCAGCATCAGGCCAAAACCTTCAATGCCGTTTTCCTTGAACGTCGCGCTGATGCGCTCGGCACCCGACTCGGAAGTCGCTGTCCCGACCACTACAGCACCATTACGACCCAATTCCAGGGCAATGGCTTGACCAATACCACGACTGGCACCAGTCACCAGTGCAACTTTACCTTGCAGGCTCATGCAAGCTCTCCTAATCAGGCCAGTGCCGCACGGGCGGCGGCGTAGGCGTCTGGGGTATCCAGGTTGTAGGTCGTCACGCCTTCGGCGCAACGCTTGTTCAGGCCGGCAAGCACTTTGCCGGGACCACACTCAACCAGCTGGGTAGCGCCATTTGCAGCCAGCGCCTGGATCGACTCGACCCAACGGACCGGCTTGTACAACTGTTGCAGCAAATCGGTTTTCAGTGTGGCGAGATCGGTCACGACACTGGCGCTGACGTTCTGCACCAGTGGAATCTGTGGGGCCTGCCACTCGATCGCTTCGATCGACTCGGCAAAGCGCTCGGCCGCTGGACGCATCAGCTCGCAGTGCGATGGAACACTGACCGGCAATGGCAGCGCGCGCTTGGCACCACGGGCCTTGCACAGCTCCATGGCACGCTTTACAGCTTCGGCGGAACCGGCGATGACGACCTGACCCGGCGAGTTGAAATTGACCGCGCTGACTACTTCACCCTGAGCCGCTTCGGCGCAGGCAGCGATGACATCGGCATCATCCAGACCGAGAATGGCAGCCATGCCGCCCTGACCGGCGGGAACCGCTTCCTGCATCAACTGACCACGACGCTCGACCAGTTTGACCGCATCAGCCAGGCTCAGGCTTTGTGCCGCGACCAGTGCGCTGTATTCCCCCAGGCTGTGGCCGGCAACAAACGCCGGAACAGCACCGCCTTCAGCCAGCCACACATGCCACAAGGCAATCGAAGCAGTGAGAATTGCCGGCTGGGTCTTGTCGGTCTGATTGAGCGACTCGACCGGACCTTCCTGAGTCAGCGCCCAGAGGTCATAACCCAAGGCATCGGAGGCCTGCGCGAAAGTATCAAGGATCAACGGATGGTGCGCGCCTTGATCGGCGAGCATGCCGAGCGATTGCGATCCTTGACCCGGAAAGACGAATGCGAGGGATGCAGACATTAAACAAGCCCCTGATTATGGTCGTCGAAATAAACGCCCGGCCTTGGCCGAGCGCGAGAAATTCTAATTACAGTCACTTGCCGGTTTTGATGACCGGCCAGTCAGCAGCGTCACATTCTAGCGGACGCGCACTGCAAACGTCGCTATGGAAAGCCTATAACAGCTCGCCAAGGCGTCCGTGCAAGCGTTGCGGCAGGTTTTCCTGAATCTCGATCAGCGCACGCTGAATCGCACTCTGAAAGCCCTGCACACTGGCAGAACCATGGCTTTTAACCACAATGCCCTGCAACCCGAGAAAGCTAGCCCCATTATGCCGCGCAGGCGCAAGATCAGCCTGGAGACGCTTGAGCAGAGGCATTGCCAGCGCGCCGACCGTCCTCGACAGCAGATTCTGCCTGAACAAGGTTTCAATTCGTGCAGCAATCATGCTCGCCAGCCCTTCGCTGGACTTGAGCACGATATTGCCGACAAAACCGTCACAGACCACCACATCGGCCTCGCCGCGATACAACCCGTCACCTTCAACAAAACCGGTGTAGTTCAGACCCGGCGCAGCCTGCAGCAGACTCGCAGCCAGCTTGACCTGCTGATTGCCCTTGATGTCTTCGGTACCGACATTGAGCAGCGCGACTTTTGGCCGCACCACACCTAGCGCTTCTGCCGCCACGGACCCCATCACGGCAAACTGATAAAGGTTTTCTGCACTGCAATCGACATTCGCCCCAAGATCCAGCAACTGACAATAGCCACGCTGGGTAGGAATCGCCGCAACCATGGCCGGGCGATCAATACCTGGCAGGGTTTTCAGGACAAAGCGCGAAAGCGCCATCAATGCACCGGTATTCCCGGCACTGACGCACGCCTGAGCCTGCCCGCTCGCCACCAGATCCAGCGCCACGCGCATCGAAGAGTCAGGCTTGCCACGCAACGCCTGAGACGGCCGTTCATCCATGGCGATCACTTCGCTGGCGTTCACAACGCGCAGACGTGAGCGATCCACACCAGAATGGCGGGCAATGAGTTCTTCAATGAGGGGGGCTTGACCCACAAGGATCAGATGGAGCGAGGGCGTAGCAGACAGGCACGCAAGGCTGGCCTGGACAATGTTGCGGGGACCGAAGTCCCCGCCCATTGCGTCGATCGCGATGATCGGAGCGGACAAGAAATTACTCGTCAGCGCCCTTGTCGATCACTTTACGACCACGGTAAACACCTTCCGGCGAAACGTGGTGACGCAGGTGAATTTCACCAGTGGTCTTTTCTACCGACAGAGTGCTTGCCTCAAGAGCGTCGTGCGAACGACGCATGTCACGGGCAGAGCGGGATTTTTTGTTCTGCTGAACAGCCATAATTGATTAACTCCTAAACGTTTGGGTCACGCTTTAACTGCGCCAATACACTGAACGGGTTGGACCGCGTTACCTCGTCCACGCTCGGTTCGGGCTCATCGAGACCCGCCGGCTGCTGGCATTCTTCCGGATGATGAGCAGGCACAATGGGCAAGGCGAGCAAAAGCTCCTCCTCGATCAATGCCAGCAGATCCAATGGATCTTCGCCCAGTTCCAGCACGTCATAACCTTTCGGTAACGACTGGGTATTCGCACCCTCCTTCACCACAGCGTAACTGCACTCGCTGTGAATCGGCAGGGTGACCAGCTCAAGACAACGCTGGCAAACCATTTTGACTTCGACGTCAATTGCACTGTGGATAACCACGGAGCGACGTTCGTCACGCTCAAAAATGAATTTGGCCTGCACCGAACCGACAGTGTCGGAAAGCGGGTCGCAGAGTCTCTCCAAATCAGCCAGCAGCACTTCACCTTGAAGGGTAGTGCCACGATCAGCCAATTTGCGCGGGTCAACGTGAGGTGGAATCGGGTCATTCAACATAGGCGCAGCATTCTAGGGACGACCCCAAGGCATGTCAAAGGAAATTCAGGCCAATAATCCTGCACGAGACTGATTAGAATCAGTTTTCACTTTTTGGAGAACCGCATGTTGCCTTTGCTTCTTGCTTCCAGCTCACCTTATCGCCGGGAATTGCTCGCCAGACTGCGGCTGCCGTTCGTCTGTGCCTCGCCTGATATCGATGAAAGCCACCTACCCAATGAGGGGCCGATTGAGTTGGTTCGTCGCCTTGCCGAGGAGAAAGCCCGGGCCCTTGCGGCCGCATATCCTGGCCATTTGATTATTGGTTCGGATCAGGTGGCTGTGCTGGACGGCAGGATTCTTGGCAAGCCTCACACTTTTGAGCGCGCTCGGGAGCAGTTGGGTGCGGCTAGCGGTTCCAGTGTGACGTTTCTGACTGGCCTTGCGTTGTTTAATAGTTCGACAGGTGGCTGCCAGGTTGATCATGTGCCGTTTACGGTGCATATGCGTACGCTGGATCAGGTCGGTATTGAGCGTTATTTGCGTGCGGAGCAGCCGTATGACTGTGCGGGTAGTTTCAAGGCTGAGGGATTGGGTGTCAGTCTGTTTCGGAGCACCGAGGGGAGTGATGCTACGAGTCTGGTTGGGCTGCCGCTGATTCGGTTGGTGGATATGCTTATAAAGGAAGGGGTGCAGGTGCCTTGATTATTTGTGCAGTGATTGCTGTGTACATATCCGTTACCGCAGGCATGGCTGATATTGGTTGCGCTTTTACAGCGCCTCACTTTTGAAAGGAGCGCAAAAGTAAGCAAAACGCTCTTGCCCCACCACTTGGTGCCTCGCTGTCGCTCGGCATACCCGAACACAGATCCTGAACCGTGGGCCGCCGCAACGGGCCATCCATGGCCCAATGCGGCTAACCCGGCGTCCTGCCGGGTTACCCACGATTCAGAATCTGCGTTCGGCCGGCGTGGTTTAACGGGGCGCCTCAGATCAAAATCAAAAGCATAGCGGCCTGACAGCCGACCTGAATGCGCGAGCTTACCGATCTACTTGTATTCAGCGGTGTTCGACCTTCGCGAATAAAAAAAACCCGACCAATGGTCGGGTGTTTGTTGGCTGCGATTCGCAATCAGCGAAGCGTCGGCCCTTTGAAGCCTGCCCACATTGCGATTTGGTCAGCGACGCTGGCGCCCAGTTTTTTCGAGAAGCGATCGAACGGGGATTCCTGAACAGTGAAGTCGACCATTTCTTTTTCGCCGATTACTTCACGTGCGACGTAGCTGGAGCTGCCCAGGCCGTCGATCAGGCCCAGCGGCAGGGCCTGCTCGCCCGTCCAGACCAGCCCGGAGAACAGTTCAGGATGATCTTTGTCCTTGAGGCGGTCGCCTCGGCCCTGTTTTACGCTGGCGATGAACTGGCGGTGGGTGGTGTCCAGCACGCTTTGCCAGAATGCGGTTTCGTCTGCTTTTTGCGGCTGGAACGGGTCCAGGAACGACTTGTGCTCGCCTGACGTGTAGGTCCGGCGATCAACACCCAGTTTTTCCATGGCGCCGACAAAGCCGAAGCCTGCTGCGGTTACGCCGATAGAACCCACCAGACTGGCCTTGTCGGCGTAGATCTGGTCAGCCGCGCTGGCGATGTAGTAAGCACCCGAGGCACCCAGGTCAGTGATCACGGCATAGACCTTGATCTCCGGCTTCTCGGCGCGCAGGCGACGGATTTCATCAGCGACATAGCCCGATTGCACAGGGCTGCCGCCAGGGCTGTTGATGCGCAGAATCACGCCCTTGGTTTTCGGGTCTTCGAACGCTGCGCGCAGGCTGCCGACGATGTTGTCGGCGCTGGCAGGCTCCTTGTCAGCGATCATGCCTTCGATCTGGATCAGCGCGGTGTGATGGGCACTGCCAGAAGCGCTTTTCTCGAAATCACCCAAAGGCGTAAACAGAAACAGTGCCCCGATCAGATAAAGGAAGGTCAGGCATTTGAAGAAAATCCCCCAGCGGCGCGAACGACGCTGTTCCTGAATCCCCGCCAGCAGGGTTTTTTCCAGCAATTTCCAGCTCTTCGCATCAGCCTTGCTGTCTGCGACTTCGTCCTCATCACGGGAAACCGGTGCTTTCCATTCGTCCGACATTTATTTACGATCCCAACAATGAAGACTGATGGCTGCGATCACCCAACCAGGTGCGCAGCTCGGAAAAATGCTCTATAGCCAACTGCGGCTCATAAGTACGCAGTGAATCCAGCGACTGCGCGCCATAGCCCACTGCCACGGAATCCATACCCGCATTACGCGCCATCAACAGATCGAAAGAGGAATCACCCACCATCAACGCCCGTCCCGGCTTAACGCCGCAATGCTGAAGAATTTCATTCAGCATCAGCGGATCAGGCTTGCTGGCGGTTTCATCCGCCGCCCGGGTGATGTCGAAATAGTCGAGCCAGTCATGAGCCTTCAAAACACGATCAAGACCGCGACGCGCCTTGCCGGTGGCCACGGCCAATTTGTAACCCTCAGCACGCCAGCCCTCAATGGACTCGCGCACAGCTTCGAACAAAGGTGAAGCTACGTCGTTGTCCATGGCCATGTAACTGTCGGCGTAATGCTGACGGAAATCGATCAGGTCATTGGCTGTGATATCCGGATAAAGCGTGCGAATCGCTTCGGGCAAACCCAGACCGATAATGCCCTTGATGGAATGCTCGTCACGCTCCGGCCTGCCACTCTCGACAGCCGCAGCGCGCATGGCTGCAACGATACGGCCGATGGAGTCAGCCAGCGTGCCATCCCAATCGAAAATCAATAAATCATACTTCGAAGATTCAGAATCAGGTCGCACTCAAACGCTCCACTGTCTTGGCCCACATTTCATCAACGGGGGCCTGCAATTTAAGCTCCCCACCATCCTGCAGCGGCACGGTCAGCATGTAAGCGTGCAAGAACAGGCGCTTGCCGCCCAGATCGCGAATCTCGCGACTGAAATCTTCGTCGCCGTATTTGGTATCACCGGCAATGGCGTGCCCGGCGTGCAGCGTGTGCACCCGGATCTGGTGCGTACGACCGGTCACCGGCTTGGCTTCGACCATGGTGGCGAAGTCACCGAAGCGGCGCAGCACTTTGAAAATCGTCAGCGCCTCCTTGCCTTCGTCGTTGACTTCGACCATGCGCTCACCGGAACGCAGATTGCTCTTGAGCAATGGCGCGCTGACACGCTTTTGAGCGGTGTCCCAGCGACCGCGTACCAGTGCCATGTAGCGCTTGTCGACACCGTCGCCGCGCAAGGCCTCATGCAGGTGGCGCAACATGCTGCGCTTCTTGGCAATCATCAACAGCCCGGAAGTGTCGCGATCCAGACGGTGTACCAGTTCGAGTTCTTTGGCATCCGGGCGCATCTGACGGAAAGCTTCGATGACGCCGAAGTTCAGTCCACTGCCGCCATGCACAGCGATACCCGCTGGCTTGTTGAGCACGATCAGCGCCTTGTCTTCATAGACAATCGCCGCTTCGAGACGCTGCAACAAACCCTGAGCTACAGGCACAGGCGCGTCGCGCTCAGGCACGCGCACTGGCGGGACACGGATGATGTCGCCTGCCTGCAACTTGTACTCGGGCTTGATCCGCCCCTTGTTCACCCGCACTTCGCCTTTGCGCAAAATGCGATAGATCAAGGTCTTGGGCACGCCTTTGAGGAAAGTGACAAGAAAGTTATCAATACGTTGACCGGCATATTCCGGCGCAACCTCTACCAGCTGGACGCCGGGGGTTGGAGGGGTGATATTCGTCATGGCGCAAATCATAACAATTTTTTATGGATTTGAAGCACTTAATGATTGCTGCTATAGTCGCGAACGCCGCCAAAAGCGGCCTGGACAGCGGACAAACGGTTTATGACCGACCCTGCCCTACGCAATTCACGAGGACGCGAGGCCGTCCTACGGGGCTTTCGGTGACAACGGATGGGCTGCAAACGTTACAAGCGCAGGTGACATGAGGCCTGATACACGCCAGATCGCAGAGTTATCACTCGCCTTCAGAGCTAATAAATCACGGCCAGTTCACAAAGTGCAGTCGTTTACAGACGGTCCGGGCGAATGCTTCGGAAACAAACGCCTTAAGCCATGATGCGCAACCTTCCCTCTGGAAGGCTGCGGTAAATGCCAACCCGTTGCGGATTCTGCGCGCGGCAGCACCCGAATTATCAGGGATACGTGTAGGGTGGAGACGCACAACCATCGGACTGTGTAGCACAAGGCTTGTTTTAGACGCTTCATCTCGTCCGCTACCGATGGTCGATTCCTCCTCCTGACAAAGCTTTTGCTGAAAGGGTGTCTTTTGTCACCACAGCAAGCAGGAAACGTCGTCGCGACTCCGGCCCCGTTGGCCGGTAATCTCGCTAGACACTGGAGTGTCCAACCACTCCTGACGTGCCCTGACACCGACCGTGAGAAGTCGTGTGTGCCGAACGCCGTTTCCGGCAGCCCGGAAACCGACGGTACTACATGAAAAGAATGCTGATTAACGCAACTCAACCCGAAGAGTTGCGCGTTGCACTGGTAGACGGCCAGCGCTTATATGACCTGGACATCGAGTCCGGTGCCCGCGAGCAGAAAAAGGCCAATATCTATAAAGGCCGGATCACTCGCATCGAACCCAGCCTTGAGGCTGCCTTTGTCGATTTCGGCTCTGAGCGCCACGGCTTCCTGCCTCTGAAAGAAATCTCCCGCGAGTACTTCAAGAAAGCCCCTGAAGGCCGCGTCAACATCAAGGACGTCCTGAGCGAAGGCCAGGAAGTCATCGTTCAGGTCGAGAAGGAAGAGCGCGGCAACAAAGGCGCAGCCCTGACCACCTTCATCAGCCTGGCCGGTCGTTATCTGGTCCTGATGCCGAACAACCCGCGTGCAGGCGGTATTTCCCGTCGCATCGAAGGCGAAGAGCGCAACGAACTGCGCGAAGCGCTGAACGGCCTGATCGCTCCAGCCGACATGGGTCTGATCGTTCGCACTGCCGGCCTGGGCCGCAGCAGCGAAGAAATGCAGTGGGACCTCGACTACCTGCTGCAACTCTGGACCGCTATCAAAGAGGCTTCGCTGGATCGCGCTGCTCCATTCCTGATCTACCAGGAAAGCAACGTCATCATCCGCGCCATCCGCGACTACCTGCGCCAGGACATCGGCGAAGTGCTGATCGACAGCATCGAAGCCCAGGAAGAAGCACTGACCTTTATCCGTCAGGTGATGCCGCAGTACGCCAGCAAGATCAAGTTGTACGAAGACAGCGTTCCGCTGTTCAACCGTTTCCAGATCGAAAGCCAGATCGAGACCGCCTTCCAGCGCGTCGTTGAATTGCCTTCCGGCGGCTCCATCGTTATCGATCCGACCGAAGCCCTGGTGTCCATCGACATCAACTCGGCTCGCGCCACCAAAGGCAGCGACATCGAAGAAACCGCCCTGCAGACCAACCTTGAAGCGGCTGAAGAAATCGCCCGTCAATTGCGTCTGCGTGACATCGGCGGCCTGATCGTCATCGACTTCATCGACATGACACCGGCCAAGAACCAGCGCGCCGTGGAAGAAAAAGTCCGCGAAAGCCTGGAAGCCGACCGTGCCCGCGTTCAGGTTGGTCGTATCTCGCGCTTCGGCCTGCTGGAAATGTCTCGTCAGCGCCTGCGTCCATCGCTGGGCGAAAGCAGCGGTATCGTCTGCCCGCGTTGCAACGGCACCGGCATCATCCGTGATGTTGAATCGCTGTCGCTGGCCATCCTGCGTCTGATCGAAGAAGAAGCCCTGAAAGACCGCACTGCCGAAGTCCGCGCTCAAGTGCCGATTCCGGTTGCGGCTTTCCTGCTCAACGAAAAACGCAACTCGATCACCAAGATCGAACTGCGCACCCGTGCCCGCATCATCATCCTGCCGAACGATCACCTCGAAACGCCGCACTTCGAAGTTCAGCGCCTGCGTGATGACAGCCCGGAAGCACACACCCTGCAGTCCAGCTACGAAATCGCTGCCGCTGCTGCTGAAGTTGAAGAAGTTCAGCCAGCTGCTGCAACACGCACTCTGGTTCGCCAGGAAGCCGCCGTTAAAACCGCTCCGCCGCGTGCCAACGCTCCGGTTCCGGTTGAAGCCGTTCCCGCCGCACCGGCTCCGGTCGCTCACGAGCCAAGCCTGTTCAAAGGCCTGGTCAAATCCCTGGTGAGCCTGTTCGCCACCAAGGAAGAGCCAGTTGCCCCGGTTGTGGTTGAAAAACCGGCTGCCGAGCGCCCTGCCCGCAACGAAGAGCGCCGCAACGGTCGTCAACAGAGCCGTGGCCGCAACAACCGTCGCGATGAAGAACGCAAGCCACGTGAAGAACGTGCCGAACGCGCTCCACGCGAAGAGCGTGCACCGCGTGAGGAACGCGCGCCTCGTGAAGAACGCGCACCGCGCGCTCCACGCGAAGCCGTTGTTGAAGAAACCAGCGCAGCACCACGCGAAGAGCGTCCGGCCCGTGCCCCACGTGAAGAGCGTGCGCCTCGTGCAGCACGTACACCTCGTGAAGACCGCAAGCCTCGTGAAGAGCGTGTTCGTGAACTGCGCGAGCCGCTGGATGCCGCTCCGGCAGCCGATGCAGCGCCACGTGAAGAGCGTCCTGAGCGCGCTCCACGTGAAGAGCGTCAACCACGCGCTCCTCGTGAAGAACGCCAGCCTCGTGCAGAGCAGGCCGTTACCGAGCTCAGCGAAGACGAAGTGCTGACCAACGAAGAACTGGCAACCGAAGATCATCAGGACGGTGCAGAAGGCGATCGCCCTCGCCGCCGCTCCCGTGGTCAGCGTCGTCGCAGCAACCGTCGTGAGCGTCAGCGTGACGCAAACGGCAATGTGATCGAAGGTTCGGAAGGCTCTGAGGAAGAAGGCAGCGAATCGGGCAACACTGAAGTGGCAGCAGGTCTGGCTATCACCGCAGCGACCGCAGCCGTTGGCAGCAGCGTCATCAGCGCCCCCGCCGAAGCCGAAGCTAACCGTCAGGCCGAGCGCGCGACTGCGACCGTTGACTCAGCTGACTCCTCGTTCGTACCGGAAGCTGTGATCGAAACCCCTTCGATCCAGACTCCAGCGTTCGAATCGCCAGCCGTTGAAACGCCTGCTGTAGAAGCACCGGTGGCTGACAATGCGCCGAAAGCTGAAACCGCTCCGGACGTAGAAGTGCAGCAGGTCGTTGAAGCAGCTCCGCAAGTGATCGCAGAAGCACCAGCCCTGGCAGCACAGACAGAAATGTTCGAAGCGCCACACGCTGAACGTGTTGTACCGTTCACACCAACGCCAGAGCCGACCACACCTGCACCGCAGGTTGAAGAGCTCGCGCCAGCCCGTGAAGAGGCTCCGGCCACTGAATCGGCTGAGCTGCCAACTCCTGCGCCAGTCGTGGCTGAAGAGCCTGCGGCTTACGCTGCTCCGGAAGTCGTCGCAACTGCACCTACCGCAGAAGCCGCTGTGGCTGTTGCCCCAGAGGCCCCTGCACTGCCGGTGAGCAGCAACGGCCGTGCGCCAAACGACCCACGTGAGGTGCGTCGTCGCAAGCGTGAAGAAGAGCGCCTGAAGAAGGAAGCTGAAGAAGCCGCAGCCAACACCGCTGCAGCTCCTGTAGCTGACGAAGTCGAAGCAGTTCAACCCGCAACTGAAGCAGTAGAGCCTGCTCCAGTCGCTGACGAGAACTCGCACTCGGCGGATCAGACATTCACGCAGCACCACGAAGCCAAGGAAGAAAGCAACGAGCCTAAACCTCTCGTTTGATCCTTGACTGAGTAAAAAGCCCCACCTGTGAAAGCAGGTGGGGCTTTTTTGTGGAAGCGTGATCTGTAGGAGTAGGAGCTGCCGAAGGCTGCGATGGCGTCAGGTCAGGTAACACATTTTTCGCTGAGACACCGCATCGCGGGCAAGCGCGCTCCTACAGGGTTGAGATCAACCTGTAGATGATCCATCAACGAACAAACACCAACCGCTCTGGCACGTCTACATCCCACAGCACACCAGGATCATCGACCTCTACCTGCTGAACGCAGCCATCCTTGAACAGCCGTCGTGCGCCCTGATCGCCAGTCAGCTCCATCAGCGCGGGACCATATCGACGACCAAAACCCACCGGATGACCCCGCTCGCCGTTTACCACAGGCACAGAAATCTGACCGTCCTCCATTGAGGCAACGATGTTATGCAGGGTCTGAGGCAGGATGAACGGCATGTCACCCAGAACGATCAACCAGGCACGATGATCAGGCTCGGCAGCCACCGCTGCAGCGATGCTGTCGCCCATACCCGCTGAAGCCAGCATGGACAGCTCGCAGTTGTATTGATGGGCAAGTGCGATGACCTTTAGGCAATCAGGTCGGGTAATCACCAGGGTCTTGTCGACAACCCCTTGCAGGTTGACGAGGGTCTGTTCCAGCACCGGACGCACGACTCCGTCACGACCAATGCAGCGAGCCAGCAGCTTGCTCTGACCTTTTCCGGCAATGGCTTGAAACCGACGACCCTCTCCGGCAGCGAGCACGATGGCGCACACAGTGTTGGTCATGGTTACTCCCTTCCAGGGTATAGGTGATGACTACACAACACTTACAGTAGTTTTTGCGTGCGCTCCTACAACCATCTTTTTTAATTCAGCTCAATAAAGATTAGGTTCCATTTCAAGCTCCACACCGAAGCGCTTGGCAATGTCCGCCTGAATACGCTCGGCCAAAGCATGCAACTGCAAGCCCGTGGCCTGACCGTAATTGACCAGCACCAGCGATTGCAAACGATGCACGCCAGCGTCGCCTTCACGGTAGCCCTTCCAGCCAGCCTGCTCTATAAGCCAGCCTGCTGCGAGCTTCACCTGACCGTCAGGTTGTGGATAACCCACCAGCGCGGGGTGCTTGAGCCGAATCTGTTCAGCCAATGCGGCAGGCACCAGCGGATTCTTGAAGAAACTGCCCGCGTTACCCAGCACCGCTGGATCCGGCAGTTTTTCACTGCGAATGGCACAAATAGCGTTGCTAACGTCGCGAGGCGTCGGTTGCTGAATGCCCTGCTCTTCCAGGCGTTGGCGCACAGGACCGTAGTCCAGATGCAACTCGGCACTGAAATTGAGGGTGAAACGAACACGCAGAATCACCCAGCGGCCGGTTTCATGCTTGAACAGGCTGTCGCGATAACCGAACGCACATTCCTCAAGAGAGAATTCGCGCAGCTCGCCAGTCTGGCGGTCAAGCGCAGTCAGGCTATGAAACACATCCTTGATCTCGACCCCATAAGCACCGATGTTCTGCATGGGCGCAGCACCGACCGTACCGGGAATCAGACTGAGATTTTCCAGCCCCGCGAGCCCCAAATCCAGGCACGACTGCACGAACGGATGCCAAGGTTCGCCTGCTTCGGCCTCAATGACCGCGTGCTTGCAATCCTCCCGGACGATCCGGATTCCACGGCTGGCCATGCGCAGTACCAGTGCCTGAACGTCACCGGTCAGCAGCAAGTTGCTGCCACCGCCGATGACCATCAATGGCAGGTGATGCTCCACGCTGTAGGCCAGAGCCTGGCGCACATCGTCGTCGTTATGGGCTTCGGCAAACAGCTGCGCAGTGACATCAACGCCAAAGGTGTTGAACGGCTTGAGTGAAACAGCGGACTGCAATTGCAACGTCAAACCTCCAGCAGGCGGCGCACGCGCTCAAGGTCTTCCGGGGTATCAACACCGGCTGGCGGGGCTTCCAGGGCGTCGGCAACGTGAATTCGTATGCCGTGCCAGAGCGCACGCAGCTGCTCGAGATTTTCCGTGTCTTCGAGCCAGCAAGGGCCCCAACTGACGAAATCATGCAGGAAACCTGCACGATAAGCGTAGATACCGATATGCCGACGATACGGTACGCCCGCAGGCAATTGCTCTCGATCTCTGGCCAAGGCATCCCGCGCCCAAGGCAACGGCGCGCGACTGAAGGTCAGCGCCAGACCATTGATATCGGAAACCACTTTTACGACGTTCGGGTTGAACAGCGCCGCCACGTCATCAATAGGCTCTGCCAGGGTGGACATGCGCGCTTCAGGGTGAGCCGCAAGATTGGCAGCGACCTGATCAATCACCGCAGGCGGGATCATCGGTTCATCACCCTGGACGTTGACCACGATGGCGTCCGCTTCCAGGCCCAATTGCGTGGCGACTTCCGCCAGGCGGTCAGTGCCGGAGTTGTGATCCTCACGGGTCAACAGTACTTCCGCACCAAAAGCCTTGCAGGCCTCAACGATACGCGCATCGTCAGTGGCGACCACAACCCGCGCCGCGCTGCTTTTACGTGCCTGTTCCCAGACATGCTGGATCATCGGCTTGCCAGCGATCTCTTTGAGCGGTTTGCCCGGAAAACGGCTGGACCCGAAACGCGCCGGGATGACAACGGTGAACACTGCGGTCATTTGTCCAGACGCTCGTCGGTGGACAGCGTGCGCGCTTCACTTTCCAGCATCACCGGAATGCCATCGCGAATCGGAAAAGCCAGGCCTGCGCCTTTGCTGATCAGCTCGGTTTTATCGGCACTGAGTTTCAGCGGCCCCTTGCAGACAGGGCAAGCGAGGATGTCGAGTAATTTGGTGTCCATAAGAAATCCTGAGCGAATCATGGCAAAAGACGTAACAACTGCGAATCGAACCAGCTGACAAAAGCATCGGATGGCACGGCATCCACAGCCAGGTACCACCAGTCGTCCGCCGCGAAGGACCGGCATTTCACGGCATCCTTTTCGGTCATGACAACTGGCAGCGCCGGAGAAAAGGTCAGCGCCTGAGCACTGAAAACAGCATGGTCGGCAAACGCGTGGGTGACCGGTCGCCAGTGTAGCCCTTCAAGGGTATTGAAGAAACGCTGGGGATTACCGATACCGGCCACGGCGTGAATCGCCTGCCCGGCCGGGAAGAAATCCAGCTCTTGGCGCTCGCCGCTGCGCAGATTGACCAGCGCCGACGGTTGCAGCTGAAAGGCATAGCCGTCGTCACGATCAGCACTGGCTCCGTTGTAGAGCAAGGCATCGACGCTCTGGAGACGTTCCACAGGTTCGCGCAGCGGACCAGCGGGCAGACATCGTCGGTTACCCAGCCCACGGGCAGCATCGATCAGCACCAGCTCAAGATCCCGCGCCAGCCGATAATGCTGCAAGCCGTCATCGGAAAGAATCAGGTCCAGCGGCTCACTGTCGAGCAGTGCTTGCACCGCACGACTGCGATCCGGATCAATCATCAACGGTACGCCGCTGCGCTGCACGATCAGCAGGGGTTCATCCCCCGCCTCTGCAGCGCTTTGCTCTGCGGTCACGCGCCACGGCAGGCTCGGCGGTTTGGCACCGTAACCACGGCTGACCACGCCGACCCGCAAGCCGCGGCGGTGACAATGTTCGATCATCCACAGGATCAGCGGGGTCTTGCCGGTGCCACCAATAGTTATATTACCCACGACCACGAGAGGCACAGGCGCCTTGTATATCTCGCCCTGCCCCGCCAGAAAACGCTCACGCCTGCCCTGCACGACTCGCCGATAAAGGCTCTCCAGCGGACGCAACAGCGTCAGCGCCGGATGGCCTTTGTACCAGGCGTCGAGCAAACGATCAGAAAAGGCCATCAGTTAGCGGGTGCAGCTTCGACCGTGGTCATGCGCAGGTGGCTGAAACCCAGCTTGCCTGCAGCGTCCATGGCGGTGATCACCGACTGATGCGGGGTTTTACCATCGGCACTGATCGACAGCGGCAGACTGGTATCACCGGCAGATTCACGCTGAAGCGCATCGATCAGGGTCTGCAGGTCGTTTTTTGGTAGCAACTGGTTGTTCACCGAAAAGACGCCGTCAGCGTTGATGGTGATGTCCAGATGCTTGAGATCGGCATCGGTTTCCGGAGCGCCGGTCACCGCTTGCGGCAGGTCGACGCGCAACTGGGTTTCGCGAGTGAAGGTAGTGGTCACGATGAAGAACAGCAGCAGAATGAACACCACATCGATCAACGATACGAGGTTGATGTCGATGGTCTCTCTGGCCTTGCGACGACGAAACTTCACTTTTTACGACCCTCGCCCCGGGCCTGCGACTTGAGGTCAATTTTCGGATCGTTCAGGTCGACTTCGCGATCGCCCTGCACCACTTCCACCAGCTTGATGGCTTCCTGTTCCATGCCGACCACCAGCTCGTCGACCCGGCTTTGCAGGTAACGGTGGAAGAAGATCGCCGGAATCGCGACGATCAGGCCCGACGCCGTACAGATCAGCGCTTTGGAAATACCGCCAGCCAGTACCGAGGCATTGGCTGTATTGCCGGTGGCGTTGAACGAACCAAAAATGTCGATCATGCCCAACACCGTACCCAGCAGGCCCAGCAAAGGGGCCATGGCAGCGATGGAGCCAAGCGCACTGAGGTAGCGCTCCAGATCATGAATGACCCGTGCGGCGGCCTCTTCAATGCACTCTTTCATGATTTCGCGGCCATGCCGTGAATTGGCCAGGCCTGCAGCAAGGATTTCACCCAGAGGGGAATCTGCACGCAGTTGCTTGAGTTTTTCCTTGTCGAGTTTCTTGTCCTGAATCCATTGCCAGACTTGCCCTACCAGATGCGGCGGGGTAATGCGGCTAGCACGAAGGGTCCAGAGGCGCTCGATGATAATGCCGACCGCAGCAATGGAACTCAGAATGATCGGCAGCATCATCCAGCCGCCAGATTTGACCAGTTCCCACACAGTGACGACTCCCTCGAAAAATTGGCGCCACTCTAACATAGGGTCGGCGACTCACCGAAGCCTGCGATCGATATCCTTGCGTCAGTCACGCCAGAATCGCCTCTCGGCCCGCTGTGAACGGGGTTTGTCGAACGTACCGAGTTGCAGGCTGATGGCACCCAGGTCGGCGCTGTCCCAGGTGGGAATACCGAACCATTGATAGCGCGCCATGACCAGCGGATGCGGGTGCCCGAAGGCATTATTGCGCCCTCGGGAGATCAACACACCATCAGGAGCGACCGCACGCAGAAGGCTTTTCGAGGAGGAGGTACGGCTGCCGTGGTGCGGCGCTTGCAACCAGTTGGCACGTACATCAAGACCAGTGTCGATCAGGGCCTGTTCGGCTTCGGCATCAATATCCCCTGTCAGCAACAAACGTTCGCCCCGGGCATCGACCATTAACACACACGAAGCCTGATTCCCCTCTCGGGCATCACTCCAGCGCCAGGTTGAAAACACCACACCGTCCCACTCCCAGCGTTCGTCATTGACGCAGAGTTGCGCTTTCAGCGACGGCGGCAGCCTTTCCAGCTCGCCCCCCAGCACCCGCTTGACCGGCAAGCCTTGATGAACCGCCTGCGCACCACCGGCATGGTCGGCGTCGGCATGGCTGATCAGCATCACATCAAGCTGGCGCACGCCGCTCTTGCGGATGGCGGGCAACACCACCCGTTGACCTATATCAAACTCGCCAAAGCGCGGCCCGGCGTCGTACAGGAGCGCGTGATGTCGCGTGCGCAAGAGAATCGCCAACCCCTGCCCCACGTCTAGATGCAGGACGTCGACTTGACCATGAGGCACGTTTTTCAAGGGCGGGAACACGCAAAGCAGCAACATCGGCCAACCCAGCCCTCGTAACGGCACGCCGCTGGGCAACAGCAACAACACACCGCCCAGCAGACTCAATACCCAGGCCCATAGCGGCATGGCAGTCGGCACCCAGGCGGGCAACCACTCGGCGACCCACCCGAGAAATCTGAACAACCATTCCAGCGCACCACCCGCCAGCCACAACAGCCCTTCACCCAGATAAGGAACCGGCAGCAGCAAGGTCCCGAGCAGCGCAGGCGGGAGGATCAGAAAACTCACCCAAGGCACCGCGACAAGATTGGCAAACGGACCACTCAAACTGATGGGCAGATTCAGCGCCAGCAACACCGGCAACAAACCAATGGCGATCAACCACTGGGCGCGGGTCCAGCTTTGCAGCCAACTCCAGGCACCCAGCCGCCCGCCAAATATCAGAATCAGGATTGCAACAGCGATAAAGGACAGCCAGAAACCCGGCTGCAAACTGGCCAACGCCTCGAACACCAGCACGGCATTCAGCGACAGCAGCAGCGGCAAGACAGCCCCTAGATGCCGAAAACGCAACCGCCAAAGCAAGACCATGCCGACCATCACGCACGCCCGGCGTACCGGCACTTCAAAGCCCGCGAGCAAGCCGTACCCCAGCGCGGCAATGAACGCCAGTCCGCACGCCCATGGCAACCAAGGCAGCGCGCGCGGCCATAATCCCCAACGTGCCAGGCCTGCGATCAGCGCGTACATCACAGCGGCCAGCAACCCCACGTGCTGCCCGGATATGACCAGAAGATGCACGGTGCCGGTGTCTTGCAGGATCTGCCAGTCGACCGCGCTGAGTCCCGAGCCATCACCCAGAACCAGCGCGGCCAGACCGCCTTCACGACCCTGCGCATCAACCGCCAGCAAACGCTGGCGTATCACATCCCGCCAGCCTGAACGGGCAAATGCCAGCTGCTGTCCATCGGCGACTGTGCCTGTAGCGCCGATACGCTGGGCCAGCAGCCAGGCCTCGTAATCAAAAGCATGTGGATTGGCCAATCCGCCGGGGCGCTTGAGCTTGACCGCCAGACGCCAGCGCTCGCCACTGCGAATTTCCGGGCCGCCATACCAGGCCACGCGCACGCGCTCCGGCAATTTAAAGCGTCGAGATTGCAGGTCTTCCAGCTCAAAGCGCACTACGCCTTCGGCAACGGCAGGCAAACCGACGACCTTGCCTTGTAACCACACGGTCTGGCCGTCCAGCCTTGGTGAAAGACGATCATCCAGTGCCCATTGAGCCGAAACGCATGCCCAGGTGAATCCGAATAAAAAGAAAGCCACCGGGTACGTGCGAAAGGGCAACAGCATCAAGGCCAGCACTGGCATGCACAGCAACACCCACACCGGGGGCAATGCCGGCAAGAAGCGTAAAGCCAACAAACCCAAGGCCAGCGCGAACATCCCTGTGCGCATAAGAAGCTCATCCCGATAACGTCGAAGGTCCCCTTACGGCTTAGCTCAGCCAGGTGAATACGTCGGGATCAAGTGTCACAAGGTCTTAGGCGGCATATGTCGGGGGCGAAAAAAAACGCCCGTCTTGCGAGGGGCGTTTCTTCTGACTGCTGAGGTTTACTGCGGCTTGCGACGACCGAAACCCGGGCGCTGACCCGAACCCGATGCCGGACCACGGCGTTTGCCGGACGGTGCGTCATCGACCAGGGTGATACCCGGACGTTTCGGCGACGGCTTGGCCGGACGCTTGTTCATGTCACTTGGACGCTCAGCCACTGGCGTGCCACGGCTGTGGTCGTTGCGAGTATCACTGCGACCACTGGCTGGACGTGGCGTGCGTGGCGCCGACTTGTTAGGGTCGTTGCGCTGACCACGGCCGGAATCCGTACGCGGTGCGGCTGGACGCTGGGCGCGATCACGGTCACTGCCGGTCACTTGCGGCTGACGTGGAGCACGCTCGCCAGTCGGAGCACCGTCCTTGGCCGGACGCAGGGTGCGCACGCGCTCGCCTTTGCCCAATGGACGAGACGACTGACGCTGCAAGCGCTCCATCTTGTCCTTGGTCTTGGCGTTCATCTGCGGCTGAGCCACGGGTGTGAGACCCACTTCAGCGCTGAGGATGTCCACCTCGTACTGGCTCATTTCGCGCCAGCGACCCATCGGCAGGTCGGAATTGAGGAACACCGGTCCGTAACGCACGCGCTTCAGACGGCTGACCACCAGGCCCTGGGATTCCCACAGACGACGCACTTCACGGTTACGACCTTCCATCACCACGCAGTGATACCAGTGGTTGAAGCCTTCACCGCCCGGCGCTTGCTGAATATCGGTGAAACGAGCCGGACCGTCTTCAAGAACTACGCCAGCCTTGAGCCGCGCGATCATGTCATCGTCCACTTCGCCACGTACACGCACAGCGTATTCACGGTCCATTTCGAAGGACGGGTGCATCAGGCGGTTCGCCAGCTCACCATCGGTGGTGAACATCAGCAGACCGGTGGTGTTGATGTCCAGACGACCGATGTTGACCCAACGGCCTTCTTTTGGACGCGGCAGGCGATCGAACACCGTCGGGCGACCTTCAGGGTCGTCACGGGTACAGATTTCACCGTCCGGTTTGTTGTACATGATGACGCGGCGCACCGTTTCGGCGGCCTCTTCGCGTTTGATGACGCGGCCGTCAACGGTAATCGCATCGTGCAGATCGACGCGTTGACCGAGGGTCGCGTCCTTGCCATTGACCTTGATCCGGCCCTGGCTGATCCAGGCTTCAACGTCGCGACGCGAGCCTACGCCAATACGTGCCAGGACCTTCTGCAGCTTTTCGCCTGCGGGTCCGATTTCCTGGCTGTCCTGCTTGTCTTGTTCACTCATCTGGGCACCTCCCGGTGTGTCGATTCAGGGGACGCCGAGGACCGGCGCAACCTGTTGCCTGGGCTGTGGATAGCCACGAGGCGTAATACTGAAAAACTTCTGGCGCTAAACTCATCACGAGCAGAATCGCCAAAAGGTCGCGAATGATACGCTCACATAACGCTTTGCGCATTAGACGCTAGACGAAAATTTGCGCCTTACTTCTTTTTCCGCCGACCGGCACCTTTAAAAGCCTTCATGCGAACGGCAGCTTCTTTCAGCACGTCACGGCGCTCGTCCTTGTCCATCTTCTTCCAGGCCTTGATTTCTTTCTTGCTGCGGCCACAGCCGATGCAGATATCGGCGTCGAATTTACAAAGGCTGATGCAGGGGTTCTTGGTATCGCTCATGAGTCGTGCCCTGCATGAATGAACGCTGTTTGACCTGCAGGAGCTGCCGAAGGCTGCGAAAGCGGTTTGTCTGAGGCACTGCTTCGCAGCCTTCGGCAGCTCCTACAGGGGATCGGTATCGTCCTCTGGCTTTTTATCCGCCTCATCCGGCAGCAAATCATCAAAGTCGATCTTCAGACCCTGCTCCATCGAGTCGAGTTCGACCAATAAGCTGCGGAAGCTGGTTTCGTCCCTCGGCGGCTCGGGCTTGGCGTCAGGATCGGCGCTGGCGTCCGCAAGAGCTTGCAGATGCGCAGGCACCGGAGCGTCTTCGAAATCCAGAACCGGGTCCGGCTCCAGCTCACGCAGATCAGCCAGCGGCGGCAGGTCGTCGAGATTTTTCAGGTTGAAGTGATCAAGAAACGCCTTGGTGGTGGCAAACATCGCAGGCTTGCCCGGGACTTCGCGATAACCGACCACCCTGATCCACTCGCGCTCCAGCAGGGTCTTCACAATATGGCTGTTGACTGCCACGCCGCGCACATCCTCGATTTCACCCCGAGTGATCGGTTGACGGTAGGCAATCAACGCCATGGTTTCCAGCATGGCTCGGGAATAGCGCTGCGGACGCTCTTCCCAGAGACGACCGACCCAAGGGGAAAACTTTTCGCGAATCTGCAGGCGATAACCGGAGGCCACTTCCTTGAGCTCGAAAGCCCTGCCCTCGCAGGATTTACCCAGCAAGTGCAGGGCTTTCTTGAACACCGGCGGCTCAGGGCGCTCGCCCTCTTCGAACAACTCGTAGAGACGCTCCAGCGATTGCGGCTTACCCGAGGCCAACAGAAAAGCTTCGAGCAGCGGAGCCAGCTCGCGGGGTTCGTTGAGATTCATTGATCAGCTCTTATTCGGCTCGCGCCCGCACATGGATGACTGCAAACGGTTCGTTCTGTACCAACTCCACCAGTGACTCCTTGACCAGTTCCAGAACGGCCATAAAAGTCACGACGACACCCAGGCGCCCCTCTTCGGCAGTAAACAGCTCGGCAAACGGCACAAAGCCGCCACCTTTGAGTCGTTCCAGCACATCACTCATGCGCTCACGGGTGGAAAGCGCTTCGCGGCTGACCTGGTGGCTTTCAAACATGTCGCCACGGCGCAGCACTTCCGCCATGGACATCAATAACTCTTCGAGGCTGACTTCCGGCAACAGCTTGCGGGCCCGCGCTTCAGGCGCATCAAGTTTGGGCACGACGACGTCACGACCGACACGGTTCAACTGGTCGATACCTTCGGCGGCCACCTTGAAACGCTCGTATTCCTGCAGACGACGGATCAGCTCGGCGCGCGGGTCATCTTCCTCCTGCTCTGCCTCGGCAGAACGCGGCAGCAGCATGCGCGACTTGATCTCGGCCAGCATGGCGGCCATCACCAGATATTCGGCAGCCAGTTCCAGGCGCACCGTCTTCATCAGCTCGACGTAGCCCATGTACTGCTTGGTGATTTCGGCCACCGGGATATCAAGGATGTCGATGTTCTGCTTGCGGATCAGGTACAGCAGCAAGTCCAGTGGACCTTCGAACGCCTCCAGAAAGACTTCCAGCGCATCCGGCGGAATGTACAGATCCATCGGCATCTGCGTGACCGCCTGGCCGTAGACCATGGCGAACGGCAGTTCCTGCTGAGCGTCGGCCTGACTGTCGACGGCTTCTACGCTGCTCATTAAACCTCGACACCGAAAGGTGAAGGGTCGCCGCAACCGACACGGACCACTTCAGGCTCGTCACCGGTCAGATTGATCACTGTCGAGGCAGAAATACCGCCCATGCCGCCATCGATGATCAGATCGACCTGACGCTCAAGGGTCTGGCGCATTTCATAGGGATCGCTCATCGGCACGCTTTCCCCCGGCAGGATGAGGCTGACACTCATCAGCGGCTCGCCCAGCTCTTCCAGCAACGCCTGAGCGATGGGGTGCTTCGGTACCCGCAGGCCGATGGTCCGGCGCTTGGGGTGCAGAATCAGCCTCGGCACTTCGCGGGTAGCGTTGAGGATGAACGTGTACGGGCCCGGCGTATGGGCCTTGAGCGCCCGAAAGGCACCGGTATCGACTTTCGCGAACAGCCCCAGCTGGGACAGATCACAGCACATCAACGTGAAGTTGTGCTTGTCGTCCAGTTGCCGAAGACGGCGAATGCGCTCGATGGCGCTTTTATCGCCGAGCTGGCAGCCCAATGCGTATGACGAATCAGTGGGATAGATCACCAAACCGCCCGCTTTGATAATTTCCACGGCCTGTTTGATCAGGCGCGCTTGCGGGTTCTCCGGGTGGACCTGGAAAAATTGACTCACGGTATCTTCCTGTTCAGAAGGCAGCAGTAGACTGATCATGTTTGAACCGGGACCAAAGGGGCGGCAGGTCTTCGGGCACAGGACGATAGGTGCCTATCTCGGACCAGCCACCAGGAGCATGGAAGTCACTGCCGGCAGACACCAGCAGGCCAAATTCACGCGCCAGAATGGCCAGGGTTCCAACCTGTTCGGCAGGTTGCAGGCCATTGACTACTTCAATCGCATGACCGCCCGCTTCAATAAACGCGGCGACCAGCTTACGACGCTTACTACGGGTGAAATCATAATGCACGGGGTGCGCAAGACTGACCCAGGCCCCGGATTCCCGCAAGGTGCCGACGGTTTCTTCCAGCGTAGGCCAATGTTGTTTCACATCGCCCAGTTTGCCCGCCCCCAGCCATTTACGAAAAGCCTCGGCGCGGTCCTTGACGAAACCGGCGCGCACCATGAAGTCCGCGAAGTGCGGACGAGCCGGTGCATTGCCGCTGTCGCCGAGCTCCTGCTGGATGGCCCGAGCACCTTCCAGCGCCCCGGGCATACCTTTGATCGCCAATTTGCGACTGATTTCTTCGGCCCGCAACCAGCGGCCGTCATGCAAACGAGCAATAGCCGCCACCAGAGCCGGTGCATCCATCGCAAAGCCGTAGCCCAGAATATGGATGGTCGCACCGCCCCAGGTGCAGGAAAGCTCAACCCCGTTTACCAGTTGCATACCCAGTGAAAGCGCCGCAGTACGGGCTTCTTCCAGGCCTTCGAGGGTGTCGTGATCCGTCAGGGAAAGGACGCGCACGCCATTCTCGTAAGCACGGGCAACCAGAGCCGTAGGCGCAAGTGCGCCATCGGAGGCGGTGCTGTGGCAGTGCAAGTCAACATTCATAGGTAGCGCTTTCGCTGTCATTGATGTTTGTTATTATGCCGTCACATCCTGCTTCTGGCTGCCATTGTGAAACAATTCATCGACTTCATCCCGCTGCTGCTGTTTTTCATCGTCTACAAAATAGAGCCTCGTGCTGTCGAAATCCTCGGCAACACTTACACGCTGGGCGGTATTTTCAGTGCGACCGCCATGTTGATCATCAGTTCGGTGGTGGTCTACGGCATTCTGTTTTTCAAACAGGGCAAGCTGGAAAAAAGCCAGTGGCTGACACTGGTTGCCTGTCTGGTGTTCGGTAGCCTGACCCTGGCCTTCCACAGCGAGACTTTTCTCAAATGGAAAGCCCCGGTGGTGAACTGGCTGTTCGCGCTGGCATTTGCCGGTAGCCACTTCATCGGCGACCGCCCGTTGATCCAGCGCATCATGGGGCACGCGCTGAGTCTGCCGAAGCCAATCTGGACCAGACTGAACATCGCCTGGATCATCTTCTTCCTGTTCTGCGGTGCGGCCAACCTTTATGTGGCGTTCACTTATCAGGAATTCTGGGTGGACTTCAAAGTATTCGGCAGCCTGGGCATGACCCTGGTGTTCCTGATCGCTCAGGGCCTGTACCTTGCCAAACACATGCAAGACCCGGCTTCCCCGCCGCCAACGACAAAAACCGAGGACTGACATGCTCTACGCAATCATTGCCACAGACGTCGAAAACTCCCTGGAAAAACGCCTGAGCGTACGTCCTGCCCATCTGGATCGCCTCAATGCGCTCAAAGATGAAGGCCGTCTGATTCTGGCAGGCCCCAACCCGGCGGTGGACAGCAACGACCCTGGCGCAGCAGGCTTCTCCGGTAGCCTGATCGTTGCCGAGTTCGAATCCCTGAGCGCGGCAAAAAGCTGGGCCGAGGCGGATCCTTTCGTAATAGCTGGCGTGTACGCCAATGTCGTCGTGAAGCCTTTCAAGAAAGTGCTGCCTTAAGCATTCCCGCCTGCATCGTGTCGTAATCGCTGCCAGCCCAGGGCAGCGATTACAGATTCTCCCCCTCTGACGCTAATCATTCTCAACGCCCTGCCGACAACCTGCTGAATGTTCTATAAAAATACTGCCGCCCAGAAATGCGGTCGTCGAAAACACGGACGCGGAAACAGGAGTTCAGATGCGGGCATGTCTGCTGATTGCTGTATTGGTAATGGGTGCCACGGCGGCCCAGGCCGAGGAAACAAGTGGTTCGGGTAACTCCTATGCGTTGCCGCTGCCGACCACTGCTGCTCAGATCAGTGATCTCCAACAGCGTCTCAAGGAAAGTGAGCGCCAGCGCGAAGATCTTCTCAAACAGGTACAGAACGCCGACGCCGCCCGCGAGAGCGCCCAGCTCAGTCGTCTGCGTCAAGAGAACCAAAGGCTCAAGTTGCAGCTCAAAGAAGCACAATCGGCTGAACCGCAACGTATCCTGAGTGAACAGCAACAATGGTTCGTCACCGGAGGGGGTGTTGCGCTGATAGCCCTCCTGTGCGGTATCTTTGCCCGCGGTGGACGTAAGCAGCGTCGACAGTGGCTAAATTGAGTGAGACATGAGCGAGCTGTTACTTATTGATGATGATCAGGAGCTGTGTGAGCTTCTGAGTAGCTGGTTGAGCCAGGAAGGTTTTCTGGTTCGTGCCTGCCATGACGGCCAAAGTGCCCGTCGCGCCCTCGCCGAATCCGCGCCAGCGGCGGTGGTTCTGGACGTCATGCTTCCGGACGGCAGCGGCCTGGAATTACTCAAGCAATTGCGCAACGATCACCCTGATCTGCCGGTATTGATGCTCTCGGCCCGTGGTGAGCCGCTGGACCGGATTCTGGGACTGGAACTGGGCGCCGATGACTACCTGGCCAAACCCTGCGACCCTCGCGAACTGACCGCTCGCCTGCGCGCCGTGCTGCGTCGCAGCCATCCGACGGCCGTGTCGACCCAGCTTGAACTCGGCGACCTGAGTTTCAGCCCGGTGCGCGGCGTGGCGATCATCAACGATCAGGAACTGGTCCTTACCATGTCGGAAAGCCGTTTGCTCGAAGCTTTGCTGCGCCAACCGGGTGAACCACTGGACAAGCAGGAACTGGCGCAACTGGCGCTGGGGCGCAAACTGACCCTTTATGACCGTAGCCTGGACATGCACGTGAGTAACCTGCGCAAGAAAATCGGCCCGCATCCTGACGGCCGTCCGCGAATAGTGGCGTTGCGTAGCCGGGGTTATTACTACAGCGTGTAGTCACTTGGGCGCTGCATCCCGGCAGGAACAGTGCTTATGTGGCAGAGCTCGTGTGGGAGCAGAGCTTGCTCGCGATAAGGGCACCGCGATCGACAATAAACCGCGTCCAGCCTTATCGCGAGCAAGCTCTGCTCCCACAACATCCCCCAAGTTAAATTCTATATGTCAGCCCAGTCACTTCCCCTCTTTACCAAGGCTTTACAGTAGCCTGACCGCTCTTGACCTTGATCTCCCTAAACTGGCCTCAACCGGCAACGAGCCGGATTCGAGACAAGGAGATACACCATGCGCAAGACTCTGATCGCTTTGATGTTCGCTGCTGCCCTGCCTACCGTTGCAATGGCTGCACCTGGCGATGGCCCTGGTTTCGGTCCAGGCCCTGACGGTCCACGTGCTGGCATGCACCATGACCGCGGCCCCTTCGGCAAGCTGGACCTGACCCCCGAACAGCGCCAACAGATCGGCAAACTGATGGGCGAGCGAATGCACGACCGCAAGGACATCACTGAAAAGTATCTGGCCAAGCTGTCGCCAGCTGACCAGAAAGCCATGAAAGACGAACTGGACGCCAAGCGCACCAAAACCGATAGCGATATCCGTGCGCTGCTCAAGCCTGACCAGCAGAAGGAATTCGACGAAATGCAGAAAGAGCGCGCAGCAAAAATGGCCGAACGCGCTGAATTCGAAGCGTGGAAGGCGCAAAAAGCGCAAAAAGCCCAGTAAGCTACTGATCCACCTGAACCCGGCACTCCCCAAGCGTGCCGGGTTTTCCTATTTGAGGTTGTCCCGTGCGTTCATTGTTCTGGCGAATTCTGGCTAGCTTCTGGCTGGCCATTGCCCTGGTTGCAGGGCTGTCGATCCTGCTCGGCCACATGCTTAATCAAGACGCGTGGATCCTCAGCCGTCACCCGCTGCTGAGTCATCTGCCGCAAAAGTGGACCGAGCAGTATGAAAACCAGGGTGCGGACGCCGCACAGGACTACCTGCAAAGCCTCAAACGCAAAAAGCACATAGATGTTCAGGTCCTCAACGATGTTGGCGATCCGGTGGTACGGGGTACTCTCTCACCTCGTGCTGCGGCACTTGAAGCCCGTCAGGGCGATAATCCAGGACCGCTTCCGTGGCGTCGCCTGACGACGGAATACACCAGCGAAAAAACCGGCGAAACCTACCTGTTCATCTATCGCATCCCTCACCCGGAGCTGGATGCGTGGCACCGCGACAGCCTGATGTGGCCGCTCAGCGCGCTGGGTATTGCCCTGGTGGTGCTGACCTTGTTCAGCCTGCTGGTGACCTTGTCCATCACTCGCCCCCTCAGCCGTTTGCGCGGCGCGGTGCATGATCTTGGGCAAACCACTTATCAACAAAACAGCCTCGCGCAACTGGCGAATCGCCGGGATGAATTCGGCGTGTTGGCCACTGACTTCAATCGCATGGGCGCGCGGCTGCAGAGTCTGATCGGCAGTCAGCGCCAGTTGCTGCGCGATGTGTCCCATGAATTGCGCTCGCCACTGGCCCGTTTGCGTATCGCACTGGCGCTGGCAGAACGGGCGGAACCGGCCGAACGGGAAAAGCTCTGGCCGCGCCTCAGCCGCGAATGTGATCGTCTGGAAGCGCTGATCAGCGAAATCCTCGCTCTGGCACGCCTTGATGCGCAACTGAGCAGCGCTGAGCCTATTGATCTCAACGCATTGCTTCTGCGCCTCAAGAACGATGCAAATCTGGACGGTAACGATCAACAAATCGCCGTGAGCGTTGAGCCCAATCTGCATCTGCAGGGCTGGCCTGACATGATTGAGCGGGCCACTGACAATCTGTTGCGTAACGCTTTGCGCTTCAACCCGGCTGGCAAGCCGATAGACATTCAGGCAAAACGGGTCGGCGACCGGCTACAGCTGAGTGTGCGCGATCATGGACCTGGCGTAGCGGCTGAGCACCTGACGCAACTGGGCGAGCCGTTTTACCGCGCCCCCGGCCAGGCCGCACCGGGGCACGGCCTGGGTCTGGCAATTGCTCGTCGCGCCGCGCAACGTCATGGCGGGGAATTGATTCTGGGTAATCATCCCGAGGGCGGGTTTCTGGCGATTATTGATTTGCCAGCGGAGCCAGCGGGTTCGGGGCAGTAATAGAACGGGGCGTGTGGAAAACCCGGATCTGTGCAGACTGTGTGGGAGCGAATTCATTCGCGAAGGCAATGTTACAGCCGACGAAATTGCATCGAATGTACTGGCCTCTTCGCGAATAAATTCGCTCCCACAGGGATAACGTTTTCAGTCCAGTACCAACTCAGCCCTAACCCTGCCACTCACTCACAAAATCTACCACATCCACTTTCGCAGCAACCCGTGGCGGGTTCTGTGGCGTGCCCAGATACAGGAAGGCGATCACTTCTTCGTCATCCGCCAGGCCGAAACCTTTGGCGACGAGTGGTGAATACGACAACTCGCCGGTACGCCACACCGCCCCGACGCCCAGCGCGTAGGACGCCAGCAACACGCTATGGGCCGCACAGCCCGCAGTAATCAGTTGCTCAGCCTTCGGCACCTTGTAGTGATCCTGCAGACGGGCAACGACAACCACCACCAGCGGCGCGCGCAATGGACCAAGACGTGCTTTGTCCAATGCTTGCGGGGTCACTTCCGATCCGCTGGCCTGCAACGCCTGGGCAAGCAAGTCCCCCATACGCTCACGGGCTGCGCCTTCCACGGTGATAAAACGGAATGGCCGCAGCTGGCCGTGATCCGGCGCGCGCATGGCGGCACTGAACAGTATTTCGCGCTGGGCTGCATCCGGGGCCGGGTCGATCAATCGCGGGACCGAGACACGATTGAGCAATACGTCGAGCGCCTCCATGGGCTACCTCCTTGAAAAATGATGGGCCATTCTAGAGCCTGTGCACCCGGATAACGAACTGCCGAGGCAATTACTTACACACTGCGGCGTACAGGCCACGGTTTACTTGCCGTGGGCCGCAGGTAGAATGGCGCCTTTCCCCGAACTAGTCAGAGTGACTGCATGGCGTTGCCGACCCTTCGCATCATCGGTTTCATTATCGGCATATTCCTGATCACTCTGGCCATCGCCATGGTCGTGCCCATGGTGACCCTGGTGATCTACGATCGCTTTGAAGACCTGCGATCTTTCCTGTGGGCCAGTCTGCTGACGTTCATGGCCGGTCTTGCGTTGATCACTCCGGGACGACCGGAACACGTGCATCTGCGTCCGCGAGACATGTACTTGCTGACGGTATCCAGCTGGATCGTCGTCTGCGTGTTCGCCGCCCTGCCGTTTCTGCTCACCCAGCACATCAGTTACACAGACTCGTTCTTTGAAAGCATGTCCGGCATTACCGCGACCGGCTCTACCGTGCTCAGCGGCCTGGACACCATGTCGCCGGGCATCCTCATCTGGCGCTCGATGCTTCACTGGCTGGGCGGGATCGGCTTTATCGGCATGGCGGTAGCCATTCTGCCCCTGCTGCGTATCGGTGGCATGCGCCTGTTCCAGACCGAATCTTCCGACCGCTCGGAAAAGGTCATGCCCCGCTCGCACATGGTGGCCAAGTTCATCGTACTGGCCTACGTCAGCATTACCGCGCTGGGCAGCCTGGCCTTCTGGGCGGCGGGCATGAGCCTGTTCGATGCGATCAACCACGCCATGTCTGCCATCTCGACGGGCGGATTTTCCACCTCTGACCTGTCCCTGGCCAAATGGCCGGAACCTGCCGTGCATTGGGTCGCCATTGTGGTGATGATCCTCGGTAGCCTGCCGTTCACCTTGTATGTGGCAACCCTGCGGGGTAACCGCGGCGCCCTGTTTCGTGATGAACAGGTTCGCGGGCTGTTGGGTTTATTGCTGGTTACCTGGCTTGTACTGGGCGCGTGGTACTGGGCGACCACTGATCTGCCATGGTACGACGCACTCCGTCACGTGGCCCTGAACGTGACATCCGTCGTAACCACCACCGGTTTCGCCCTCGGCGATTACAGCCTGTGGGGCAACTTCGCGCTGATGTTTTTTTTCTACCTGGGCTTTATCGGTGGCTGCTCCGGCTCCACCGCTGGCGGCGTGAAAATATTCCGCTTTCAGGTAGCCTACATTCTGCTCAAGGCCAACCTCAATCAGTTGATCCACCCGCGTGCAGTGCTCAAGCAGACGTATAACGGCCACCGCCTGGACGACGAAATCGTCCGTTCGATCCTGACGTTCTCGTTCTTCTTCACCATCACGATCTGCGGCATCGCCCTGTTGCTGTCGCTGCTGGGGCTCGACTGGATGACGGCACTGACCGGCGCTGCAAGTACCGTGTCCGGCGTAGGTCCTGGCCTGGGTGAGACCATCGGCCCGGCAGGTAACTTCGCCACCCTGCCAGACGCGGCGAAGTGGATTCTGTCAGGAGGCATGCTGCTGGGACGTCTTGAGATTATTACCGTGCTGGTGCTGTGCATTCCGGCATTCTGGCGTCACTGATCGTAATGGCGTTTAATGTCAACTGACGCAAAGCCAGCTGACATTAAACCCAATAGCGCCAACGATCAGGAACTCCAGCCATGGAAACCACCAAGTCGTTTACCCGCTTCGCCGATTTCTACCCTTACTATCTGCAGGAACACCGCGACAGCGCCTGCCGTCGTCTGCACTTCGTGGGCACCAGTCTGGTTATTTTCCTGCTGGCCTTTGTGATTGGCAGCGGCAGTTGGAGCCTGATCTGGCTCGTGCCGCTGGCGGGATATGGCTTCGCCTGGGTTGGCCATTTCTTCTTCGAGAAAAACCGCCCTGCCACGTTCAAGCATCCGCTTTACAGTCTGCTGGGCGATTTTGTGATGTACCGAGACATGCTGACGGGCAAGGTACCGTTCTAGACCACCGGCTCGCTGGCCTCAAGCGCTTCCTCAGCAAGCGGTTCCTTGTGCTTGAGATGAGCATCCGCGAGCCGAAACAGCTCAATAGTGCCGTCCAGATGCTCGATCAACGCCGTACAGGATTCGACCCAGTCACCGCAGTTCAGGTATTCCACTCCACCGACCCTGCGCATCTCGGCATGGTGGATATGCCCACATACCACGCCATCCAGGCCGCGCTTGACGCACTCATGGGCGATGGCTTCTTCAAAGTCACTGATGAAACTGACGGCAGTCTTCACCTTGTGCTTTAGATAAGCCGATAAAGACCAGTAACCGTAGCCATACTTCGCCCGCCAGTGGTTCAGCCAGCGGTTGAGTGTCAGGGTGAATTCATAGGCCGAGTCGCCCAGAAACGCCAGCCAGCGGTGATAGCGGGTGATTACGTCAAACTGGTCGCCGTGGATAACCAGAAAACGACGCCCGTCAGCAGTGACATGCTCGGCTTCATCCACCAGATGGATATTGCCCAGAATCAGTTTCGAATAGCGGCGCAAAAACTCATCGTGGTTGCCGGTGACATAGATCACCTCGGTGCCGCGTTTGCTCATGGTCAGCAAGCGGCGGATCACATTTGTGTGAGCCTGTGGCCAATACATGCCGCCCCGCAGCTTCCAGCCGTCGATGATATCGCCGACCAGATAGACCTTGTCAGCCTGATAGCCTTTGAGGAAGTGGGTCAGGTGTTCCGCCTGGCAATCCCGCGTGCCCAAATGCACATCGGAAATCCACAAAGTGCGAACGCGTTGCTTACGGCTGGGTTTGGCAAGCTGAGCACTGGTCATGAACCATCTCCTGCTGGGTTTGCATGAGAGTGCCCGGTGCCGGTTAATCGAATGTGACCGGGTTGTGGCAATGTCATGACAATGCACAGGAATAGTTGGACTGAATGCTTCAGGGCGGGCGCTGGTAGACTGCTGCGAGGCGACCATACACCCGTTCGGGATTACGGCTATCTTCAGGATGCTCTGGTGCCCAGTGGGAGCGAATTCATTCGCGAACAGGCAGGCACTCCTGACAAAAATTTATCGCCTGAAATACCGCTTTCGCGAATGAATTCGCTCCCACAGGATTTGGTTAACAACCAGACATAACGACTACTGACAACACCCCGTTCGGTGCTGGACAGTGCGTTTTCCAGACCACCTGCATTGCAGTGACTAAGGATCAGCATGACTCCCCGCTCCGCCTTGGGCGCCTTGCATATCGGCGCATTGATGTTTGGCCTGACTGGCGTCTTCGGCAAACTGGCCAGCGCATCACCCTCCGTCATTGTCTTCGGTCGCGGAATCTTCGCCGTTATAGCCCTGGCGTTCTTCGCCCGCTTTGCCAGCAATACTGCATGGAAAACCTTGCAGCGCGCCGATTGGGCGCGCCTGTTACTTGCAGGCGTGTTGTTGGCCGCGCACTGGGTGAGTTTTTTCATCGCGGTGAAAGTCGCCGGCGTCGCTGTCGCCACTTTGGGCTTCGCCAGCTTCCCGGCCTTCACGGTGATACTCGAAGGGCTACTGTTCCGTGAACGCATCCGCAGCAATGAAATCATTCTGGTGGTGCTGGTCAGTGTCGGACTGGTGCTGGTCACACCCGAATTCAATCTGGCCAGTGAGGCCACCAGCGGTCTGTTATGGGCAGTTTTTTCCGGGCTGACTTTTTCGTTGCTTTCGCTGGTCAATCGCGTCAGCTCGAAAAACGTCCCGCCGGTGCAGGCTGCGCTGTATCAGAATCTGATCGTTGCAGCGTGCCTGCTGCCGATGGCCGCGCCTGAACTGGGCAGTGTTCCTGCGCTGGACTGGCTGTGGATAGGTCTACTGGGCGTGTTCTGCACCGGCTTGGCTCACAGCCTTTTCGTGGCCAGTCTGGGAGTGATCAAGGCGCGGACTGCAGCGGTGGTTTTTGCGATGGAGCCGGTTTACGGCATCACCTTCGCCTGGCTGCTATTTGCCGAAATTCCCACCCTGAGCATGCTGCTGGGCGGTGCACTGATCATCATCGCCATTGTGGTTTCAGGCTTGATGAGCAGTAAAACAAAACCTCAGGCAGCCACGACTCACTGAACCGGCATGGTCTTGTCGTTGTGCCCCAGATCACGCTGAGGATCAATCTGATCACGAACCCGCTGCTTGAGTACCTTTGCCTCGGGGAATCCACCATCGGCCTTTCGCTCCCATAACTGCACGCCGTCACAGGTGATGATGAATACACCGCCAGTCCCGGGTTGCAGTGAGACCTTGCCCAAGTCATCGGAAAAGGTACTGAGCAACTCCTGAGCCAGCCATGCTGCGCGCAATAGCCACTGGCATTGCGTGCAGTAGGTGATGACGATTTCAGGTTTCACGGTAGACATGGAAAGAATCTCAGGGACTAACTACAAATTGAATTAACAGCGGTTCTGTTGGAGCGAGGCTTGCCCGCGAAGAACGATAATGCGGTGTGTCTGACTTACCGAGTCGCCCGGTTCGCGGGCAAGCCTCGCTTCAGCAGCATCACTGTCTGCTTCTCGACAGCCTGGAGCCATTAACACTGGGATGGCTCCTACAAACCGGCCAGGAGATCACGAGCCGTCTGTTGGTGTTCGTCATCAGACTCATCAATCACTTGCTGCAGCAGCTCGCGAGCGCCCTCGATATCGCCTTCATCGATCAGCACTTGAGCCTGATTGACCTTGCTCAGAGGGACCTCTTCAAGATCAAGCAGGTCGAACTCGCCCGACTCATCCATGAAGCCATCCAGGAATGAGTCGTCGAGAGCGTCACTGTTTGACTCGATGATCCCCTCTTCTTCAGGGAAATCACTGAGGAAGCGATCATCCGGAATTTCCTCCACGCCGGGCAGCTCGGTGAGATTCGACGAGAATTCGGGCTCGTGAACCGTCACCTGCTCTGTCGGTGCTTCAGCTCGCACAGCCACCGGCTTGTCGAATGGATCCACCAAATCCCAGTCGGCATCCATCGACAAGTCATCCAGGTTCAACTGAAAATCATCGAACGCAGGTTCAGGATGGACCGCTGCGGCGGTATTCTCATCAAGCTGAGCGGGCTCGTCTTTCGCAACTTCTTTAGCAACTTCGGCCGCAACAACTGCTGCCGCTACGGGCGCTGCGGCACGTACCACCGGAGTGACACTGGAAGCTTCCTCGGCGGGCTTGAGCTGTGGATAACGTGATCGAATTTGCTGAAGCTGTTCAGCGTCCACGCCATTCTCCAGAGCAAGCAGTTCTTCCTGAGCAAAACCTGCTGAGTCCCCCTGCTCTGCCAGCAACTCGAGAATGCGCACACGAATATCCGTCCGCTCGGGCTGCTTGACCAACGCATCGCGCAAAATCCCCATGGCCTCGGCAAACCGCCCATAAGCAATGTAGATACTGACGCCATCCAGCGCATCGGTACTGCCTGCGGCCGCACGGGCCGGGGCCGGGCGTGAAGGCGCCGGAGCCGTGACAACAGGCGTTGGCACTCTGGCGGCTGCGGCTGGCGTGTCGTAAGTCGGGACAACCGGCTCACGGGCCGGGTTACTCAAGGTTGGATCGACGACGGCTGGCTTGGGCATGGATTGCTTGCGCCGGTTACGTTGCACTGACCAGGCAAGCACGAGCAGCAAGAGCAGAATCGCCAGAGCACCCACCAGCAGCGGCGAGGTCAGCAAAGAATCCTCCTGCGGCTGTGGACCGGCAGTCGGCACTGCGGCAGGCGTATCGACCGGTGCGGGTACTGCTGGAGCAGGCTGTGCCGTGGCGCCACGACTCTCCGCCAACTCGGTCTGCAAGCTGACTATCTGCTTGTCCTTGCCATCAATGGACGCCTGCATGCCCTCCAATTGAACGCGCAGGTCATCCACGGTCTTGGTCAGCAGCTGATTTTCGATGGCTGAAACGGCGAGCTGCTCAGCGCCACGCTGGGCCTGGGCTGTTGGTTGCGGAGCTGCTGCTGTTGATGCGGGCGCAGGATTACTGTTGGGCAAAACTGCTGCATCAGGCAGCAACAAACTCTGTCCGACCTTCAGCGCCGTGCTGTCGCCGTTAGGAAAGGCCTGAGGATTGAGCGCCTTGATACCGTCAGCAAGTCGTCCTGCCGAAGCACTGCCGCCCGATCCCTGCATGCGTCGTGCGATGGAGTTGAGCGTATCTCCGCCCACCACCGAGTAGCGCTTCCCTTCCAGTGCCACGGGTGGTGCAACCGGCATTCGTGACTGCTCGGCGCCTGGTGTCGCGGACGCCCGGGGCCTTCCCGCCACCGCAGCACGCCCCTGCTCAGACGTCGCCGGGTCCAGCAGCAACGTGTATTCATGCAGCATATCGCCGCCTGGCCGTATGACTTGTACCAGGAATTGCAAGTAAGGCTCGGTGACCGGTTTGCTTGATACCACGCGAATCACGCCGCGATTACCGCGGATGACCGGCGTGAAACGAAAATCATTGAAGAAGAACACCCGGTCGACTCCCGCGCGGGCAAATTCTTCCGGCGAGGCCAGTCTTGCGACGATGTCATCGGCACTCAGGCCTGCGGTTTCCACCAATTCGATTTCAGCATTCAGCGGCTGATTGAGGGCCGAGTGCAGGGTGATATCGCCCATGCCCAATGCGGATGCCAACGTCGAGTACAACATCGATGCCGAAGATAAAGCCGCGACTATGAAGCCGCGACGTAAAGCGGTCCTGGCAAAACCTGATCGTGTAGCCGCCTGAGAGCTGTTGCGCATACGAACCCTTATCGAAACCTGAAAAGGCTTCTTTGCATATTCAATATATGGCGTGGACTTCAATGTCTTGGCTGCAAGTATGAGCGAGAAGCAGCGTGTGTGCCTCAGGATCTTTCGAGGTTCGCGAGGATACGCGTATGAACGCGCATGCAAACCCGCAGCTCCTCTTCATCGATACCCGCAAACAGCTCGACCCGCAATGCCGTGGCGATGGCTTCGATCTTCTGGATCAAAGGCCAGGCGGTGTCGCACAGGACGATTTTCTTCGCCCGGCGATCTTCAGCTACTGCATGGCGCTGAACCAGACTCTGCGCTTCAAGGCTGTCGAGCAAACGTGCGAGTGTCGGACCTTCAACACCCACACTCTGCGCCAGTTCGCGCTGGGTTGGCGGCTCCTGAAAACGGGCGAGATGCAGCAGCACCAACCAGCGCGCCTGAGACAGCCCAAGATCGGCAAGGCGTCGATCCAGCTCAGCACGCCAGCCTCGGGACATATGAGCCAGTTGCATACCGAAGCGATGTTCATCTGTCATTGGCATAGAAAACTCGTGGTCGATACTAATTATTAGTCAGCTAACCATGGCGTCAGGATTGAGGCAAGTGAGGTGTTGTAAGTAGATGAATTGGAGATGTGCGACCTGCAGGGTAGTGCTATGTGGGAGATACCCAGCTCAGCCTGCCAATCTGATATACGACGCGAAACTTGTGAGACCGAATTTATTCGGGAAGTCGGTGTTTCAGGCGATACATACGCTGCGAATGTACCGGCCCCTTCGCGAATCAATTCGCCCCCACCGGAATAGTGTTCCAGCTCAAGCGATAAAGCCGGGTTGCATCAAACCTCGAACTCAGCCTGCAGCGCAGCGCGTACACAATACAGAACACCCTCAGGCACGCGCCCGGTGAACTGTTCGGCGATGGCGGCCACGGGAGGTAACTCGCCCTCGCCGTCGAGAAATGCATCCTGAATTTCGCCAAGCAGGTCTTCCGGCAAATCCAGTGCCTGCTCCAGCGAAAGCTGCTGCTTGCCGATGGCTTCAGCCAACATGCTGTAGACGTTCTTCTCGGTGCACTGCAACTGGCCGGCAATCTGCGCCGGGGTCATACCGGCACGGGCCAGACTGATGAGTTCGTGGCGCACATCAGCCACAACTTTCGGCGCTTCGGCAGCACCGCCCAGCACTTCAAGGAAGGCCTCGCCGTAACGCTCCAGTTTGCGTGCACCGACGCCGCTGACCTGGGCCATGTCAGACATGGTTTCCGGTTTGCTGCGCAGCATTTCCAGCAACGTCGAATCCGGGAAAATAACGTAAGGCGGCACGCCATGCTCTTCGGCCAGCTTGCGACGCAGGGCACGCAACGCTTCCCACTGTTCGCGCTCTTCGCCGCGCACCAGTTGACTGGCCGGGCTGCCGGAGCTGCTTTTCGCGGTGGTCTGCGGTTTCAGATCGCGACGCAGCTCCAGCGTCACTTCGCCCCGCAACAAAGGACGACAGGTGTCGCTCAAGCGCAGGCCGCCGTAGCCTTCCAGATCAATATCAGCCAGCCCACGGGCAACCAGCTGGCGGAACAACGAACGCCACTCGCCCTCGGCGCGCGCCTTGCCGACGCCAAACACCGAAAGGTGTTGATGGCCGAAGCTCTGTACCTTCTCAGTGGATTTACCCAGCAATACATCGACCAGATGACCCACGCCATAACGCTGGCCGGTGCGATAGATCGCCGATAACGCCTGACGCGCAGGCTCGGTGGCATCCCAGGTCTGAACGCCATCAACACAGTTGTCGCAATGACCGCAGGGCTGAGGCATGTCTTCGTCGAAATAGGCCAACAGCGTCTGACGGCGGCAACGGGTCTCTTCGCACAGCGCCAGCATGGCATCCAGCTTGTGATGCTCCAGACGTTTGTGCCGTTCGTCGCCCTCGGAGTTCTGCAACATCTGCTTGAGCATCAGCACGTCTTGCAGGCCGTAGGCCATCCACGCATCGGCAGGCAGACCATCACGCCCCGCCCGACCGGTTTCCTGGTAATACGCCTCAAGCGACTTGGGCAAGTCCATGTGCGCAACAAACCGCACGTTGGGTTTGTCGATGCCCATGCCGAACGCGATGGTCGCAACCATGATCAGGCCTTCCTCATTAAGGAAGCGCTTCTGGTTCGCGGCTCGGGTTTCTGAAGGCAAACCGGCATGATAAGGCAGCGCCGGATAACCGTTTTCACACAGGAACGCGGCGACTTCGTCGACTTTTTTGCGCGACAGGCAATAGACGATACCGGCATCGCTGCGCCGCTCGGACAAAAACGCCAACAGCTGCTTGCGCGGCGACTCCTTGGGCACGATGCGATAAAAAATATTCGGCCGGTCAAAGCTGGACAGGAAACGTTCGGCGTTCTGCAAATGCAGCCGGGTAACGATTTCCTCACGGGTACGCTTGTCTGCCGTAGCGGTCAGGGCAATACGCGGCACATCGGGGAACAGTTCAGCCAACTGACCCAGCTGCAGGTATTCAGGGCGGAAGTCATGACCCCACTGGGATACACAGTGAGCTTCATCGATGGCGAACAGGGCAATCTGCAGATTCTGCAGAAAAGCCAACATGCGCGGCTGGACGAGACGCTCCGGGGCCAGATACAGCATCTTGATTTCGCCCAGACGAATCCGGTTGGCCAGTTCGCGCTGCTGGTCCGCGCTCAAGGTCGAGTTCAGCGCCGCCGCCGAAACGCCCAGCTCTTCTAGGGTCGCGACCTGATCGTCCATCAGGGCGATCAAGGGTGATACCACTACCGCCAGGCCGTCACGCAGCAGGCCGGGCACCTGAAAGCACAGCGACTTGCCACCGCCAGTGGGCATCAATACCAGCGCATCACCGCCGCTGGCCACGCGTTCAATAATGGCACCCTGGCGACCACGGAAGCTGTCATAACCGAAGATGTCTTTAAGTACGCGTTGCGCCTGTTCGAGCATAAAAACCCCAGAATGTCCTGCTGCACTGCTAAAGCGCGGCAGTATACCCGACGTGTCACAGGCAAGGGGTGGCATGGATATAAGCGGTCGAAATTAAGCTATAGCGTAATGCGTCTGCCTCCGCGCTGGCGCCCGGGACGCTCAGGGCCTAGAATTCAGCATCGTTTATTTTCAAGGTAGCCTGTCAATGTCCTTCGCTGAGCAACTAAACCGCCTCCAAGTCTTCCTCGATGCAGATGAACTGCATGACGAGGCACTGGACTACGTGGCCGCTCATGGCTACCTGACCGCCCTTTCGATCTGTGCTGAAAGCGTGCCTGAGCGTGAGTGGATCGATGCGCTGTTCTCCGAGCCACCCCATTACGCCGATGACGCCCAGCGCGAAGAGATCGAAGGTACGCTGATCCAGTTGCAGGCGCACATCGCTCGCCAACTGGCTTCAGACGAAGAATTCGAACTGCCATGCGATCTGGATCTGGGCGACGAGCCGGACGATTCAGATCTGCGCGGCTGGTGCATCGGTTTCATGGAAGGCGTGTTCCTGCGCGAAAGCGCCTGGTTCGAAACTGCCGAGGAAGAAGTCAGCGAAATGCTGTTGCCCATCATGGTCGGTTCGGGTCTGTTCGATGAGCAGCCTGAGTTCTCCGATATCGCCGCAGATGCCAATCTGATGGACGACATGATCGTGCAGATCCCGGAAGCGCTGACAGCGCTGTACTTGCTGTGCCAGGCACCGGACGAGAAACCGGCAATTCTCAAGCCCCGCCACCACTGAGTCTGCGCCTATGGCGCAAGCCTCACCACGCACGAGCCCTAATCGGTTCGTGCGGTATGCCTTTCTTGGCGTTGGCTGGATAAGCGTGACGTTGGGGGTGATCGGTATTTTCCTGCCGATCATGCCCACCACGCCTTTTCTACTGCTTGCCGCCGCCTGCTTTGCTCGCAGCTCTCCACGCTTTTATAACTGGCTGGTCAATCACAAACGACTAGGCCCGTGGATTCGTGGCTATCTGGAAGGCAACGGAATTCCGCTCAAGGGCAAGGTCTACGCGATTGTCACCATGTGGATCAGCATCGGGTTTTCCTGTTATCTCGTGCCCAACATTTGGGCAAGGGTATTTATGGTGACCTGTGCGGTATTAGTCACGATTTATATCTTGCGGCAGAAGACACTGCACAAGGCTTGATTCACGCCCAGCCAACCCTCTAATACCCGCCAGATCTCATGCGTTTTTTTCGGTATAAGCGTTATGAGAAAAACGTCTTGGCGACTCCTAAAGTTGTTCTTAGCTGTGATGTTACAAACCTGATACGGTTTTAAACGCATAGATCGTCAGTTTTTTGGCAAACAAGAACAGACTTACTTAGGGAGAAGTATTCATGCGCGATTTGACCCCGCTCTACGGTGCTGTCGTGTTGGCGGTAGCCAGTGTTCAAGGGCAGACCATGCCGTTGGCCGATTTGATTCAAAACAGCTTCCCCGACAGGCAGCAAATGGATGTCGTCGAAAGCGGTTACCTGCCCGCAGTTGAAGTGGCCCGTTACCGGAGTGATGAATCACAGACTCTTCAAGGGTAACCGTGACTAGGGACGCCTGTTTCGGAGCCTGCAAGGGCTGACAGGTTTTAGATGACGCACTACTTGTTGGAGCTGAGCAAGCTCGGCTCCAACAGATAGCCCGGCGCGCCCTACTTCTTCTTGTCCCGGGCGAACGCCGCTTCCAGCGCCTCATTCAGTATGCGCAAGACCTTCACTCGCGCCCAGCGTTTGTCATTGGCTTCAACCAGTGTCCACGGCGCGATTTCAGTGCTGGTGCGGTCCACCATGTCCCCCACCGCCTCACGGTACTGCGGCCACTTTTCGCGGTTGCGCCAGTCTTCGTCGGTGATCTTGTGCCGCTTGAAAGGGATCTTTTCCCGGGCCTTGAATCGCTCCAGCTGGGTTTTGTCGTCGATGGCGAGCCAGAACTTGACCACCACAATCCGGGCATCGGTCAATTGCTCTTCGAAGTCATTGATCTCGCCATAGGCCCGTAACCAGTCGGCCTCGCTGCAGAAACCCTCAACCCGTTCCACAAGCACCCGACCGTACCAGGAGCGGTCGAAAACGGTAAATTTGCCCCGCGCCGGAATCTGCCGCCAGAAGCGCCAGAGATAGGGCTGGGCGCGCTCGTCTTCACTGGGTGCCGCAATCGGTACGATGTTGTATTGACGTGGATCGAGTGCAGCAGCGACACGCCGGATAGCACCGCCCTTTCCCGCCGCGTCATTGCCTTCGAATACAGCAACCAAGGCATGCTTACGCATGCGTTTGTCACGAATATTGCCCGAAAGACGCGCCTGCTCGGTAATCAACTGCTCTTCGTAATCGTCCTTCTCCAGGCTCAAACTCATGTCGAGGCTACCCAGCAGGGTCACGTCGTCGTGGTTATGCGCCAGAGGTCCAACGCTCAACGGTTGAGCGTTGGGCTCGGGAGCGTTCAGCGCTGCCTGCATACCCTCAAGCAACAATCTGCCCACGGTCAGGCTACGGTAATACGGATCAACGCCTTCAATGACATGCCACGGCGCGTACTCGCGGCTGGTACGCCGCAAAACGCGCTCGCCGTATCGAACAAACTTGTCGTAGGTTTTCGATTGTTGCCAGTCCAGCGGGCTGATGCGCCAGCTATGCAGCGGGTCATCCTTGAGCTGCTTGAGGCGCGATTTCATCTGTTTCTTCGACAGATGAAACCAGAATTTGAAAATCAACGCGCCTTCGTCGGTGAGCATTTTTTCAAGACGTTCGGAGCCATTGATTGCCTGATCCAGCACCGCATCCTTGAACAACCCATGAACCCGCCCCTGGAGCATCTGGCTGTACCAGTTGCCGAAGAAAACGCCCATACGGCCTTTGGCTGGCAATTGCCGCCAATAGCGCCAGGCGGTGGGATGCGCCAGCTCTTCATCGGTTTGCTGATCGAAGGTGCGCACTTCGATGAAACGCGGGTCCATCCATTCATTCAACAGCTTGACCGTCTCGCCCTTGCCCGCGCCTTCAATGCCATTGATCAGGACGATGATCTGACGTTTGCCCTGCTCATGGAGATCGTATTGCGCCTCCAGTAACGCTTCACGCAAGGCGGGCACTTCAGCATCATAAGTTTCCTTGGCGATGGCGTGACCGATTTCAGCGGATTCGAACATGCGTGACTCCTCTCTGGCCTGGACCCTTTAAACATCTGATACGGCGATACTCTGTGGGAGCCGAGCTTGCTCGCGATGAACGATGACGCGGTTGTCTAGATAGACCGCACCGCCTGTATCGCGGGCAAGCCCGGCTCCTATCAAAAAAAATATAACTATCTGATTTGGAATGCTTTTTACTGTAGGAGTGAGCTTGCTCGCGATAGCTCCAGTACAGGC
>NZ_JAWHNU010000039.1:0-15969 GCF_032582135.1 Pseudomonas syringae group sp. J309-1
CTCGTATGTCACACCTTAGAGACTAACCCTTCTCCTTGGTGCAGGAGCAACATACAAGGAGCTGCCGAAGGCTGCGAAAACCCTTCCCAGGACACACCGCTTTCGCAGCCTTCGGCAGCTCCTACAGGAATAGTGCTCCCCTGAGGCTTTTGGCTGGCACGCTTCCTGCTCTCATTTCATGAAGTAAACACTTCATCAAATACCCTGGGTGGTCTCGGGGTAACGGAGCAGGCATGAGTGAGCAAGCGCTGGCGCTGGAAAAGACCATGACGCTCAAGGTCAATGGGCAGACCGCTGAGGTCACGGCCATGGCCGATACGCCGTTGTTACTGGTGTTACGCAATGACCTGCACCTCAACGGCCCCAAATATGGCTGCGGCCTGGGCGAGTGCGGTGCTTGTACGGTGATCATCGATGGCCTCGCAGCGCGCTCGTGCGTATTTCCGGTGAGTGGCGCTCAAGGTCGGGAGATCACCACGCTGGAAGGCATCGGCAGTCGCGAGTGTCCGCATCCGGTGCAACAGGCGTTCATCGATGAGCAGGCCGCGCAATGCGGCTATTGCATGAACGGCATGATCATGACCGCCAAAGCCCTGCTTGATCGCATCCCTAATCCCAGCGAAGCGCAGATTCGTAACGAGCTGTCGGCCAACCTCTGCCGTTGCGGCACCCACATTGAAATCCTCCGTGCGGTGCTGCGTGCCGCCCGCCAGAAGTCTGAACGGACGTTGCCATGACCCAGACCTTGCTGACTCGCGATCAACTCATGAGCAAGACCGGCGCTCTGCTGATCGTCGATAATATCCAGCCGCCGTCCGGTCCTGTCGCCAAAGGTGGCGTGCCAGTCGTGAAGCCCATGGAGCTGGCGCTGTTCATCGCCGTCACTGATGAAAGTCAGGTCTACGCGTTCAACGGGCATGTGGATTTGGGCACCGGGATTCGCACCTCGCTGGCACAGATCGTCGCCGAGGAACTGGATGTCGAACCGGGGCAGGTCAGCATGATCCTCGGCGACACCGCCAGCGCGCCCAATCAGGGGGCGACCATTGCCAGCGCTACGTTGCAGATATCCGCGATTCCACTGCGCAACGCCGCTGCCGAAGCCCGGCGTTATCTGCTACAGCGCGCCGCTGAGCGCATGGAGGTGGCGCTTGAGACGCTGGTCATCAATGCGGGAGTCATCATCGCGGCTGATGGCCGCCAGCTGAGCTTTGCCGAGCTGGTGGCGGGTGAGCATGTCGAACTGAGCATCACCGGTACTGCGCCGCTCAAGCCGGTCGAGGACTACCGAATCGTCGGCAAAGACGCCGCCCGGGTGGACATTCCCGCCAAAGCCACTGGCGAACTGACCTACGTGCATGACATGCGACTGCCTGACATGCTCCACGGCCGGGTCGTGCGTCCGCCTTACGCCGGGCTCGACAGCGGCGACTTCGTCGGCAACAGCCTGCTGGAAGTCGATGAGTCTTCCATTGCGCACATTCCGGGCATTGTTCGCGTGGTGGTGATCCGCGATTTCGTCGGCGTAGTGGCCATGCGCGAAGAGCAGGTAGCCAAGGCCGCGCAGGCACTGAAAGTCACCTGGAAAGCCTGGAACCACAAGCTGCCGGACATGAGCGACGTTGCCCAGGCGATTCGTGATAACCCCAGCGTGCAGCGCGTGGTGCTGGACAAGGGCGACATTGAAACTGCTCTCGATCAGGCCAGTCAGCGCATGCCGCGTACTTACCTGTGGCCTTATCAGATTCATGGTTCCATTGGCCCGTCCTGTGGTCTGGCGGATTATCACGAAGAGGGTATTCGGGTCTGGTCCGGTACCCAGAACCCGCATTTGCTGCGCGCTGATCTGGCCTGGCTGCTGGAGTGTCCGGAAGAACGCATCGAAATCATCCGCATGGAAGCAGCCGGTTGCTACGGGCGTAACTGCGCCGATGATGTGTGCGCCGATGCCGTGTTGCTTTCTCGGGCGGTGGGCTTGCCAGTGCGGGTGCAACTGACCCGCGAGCAGGAGCATGTCTGGGAGCCCAAAGGTACTGCGCAGCTGATGGAAGTCGATGGCGGCGTCAACGCTGACGGCAGCGTCGCCGGTTACGACTTTGCCAGCAGTTACCCGTCCAACGGTGCGCCCACACTCGCGCTACTGCTCACGGGGCGGGTTGAACCGGTGGCAGCGATGTTCGAAATGGGCGACCGCACGTCGATCCCTCCGTATGATTTCGAGCACATGCGCGTCACCATTAATGACATGTCGCCCATCGTCCGGGCGTCATGGATGCGCGGCGTGTCGGCGCTGCCAAATACCTTCGCTCATGAGTCCTATATCGACGAGTTGGCGTTCGCTGCCGGGGTAGATCCGGTGGAATATCGCCTGCGTTACCTGCATGACGAACGCGCCGCCGAACTGGTCCGTGCCACGGCCGCGCGCGCCGAATGGACGCCGCGTACCGAGCCCATGCAGACCCCGGAGCAGGACAACGTGCTGCGCGGCCGTGGCTTCGCTTATGCGCGTTACATTCACAGCAAGTTCCCCGGCTTTGGCGCGGCATGGGCCGCCTGGGTCGCCGATGTGGCGGTGGACAAGCTGACCGGCGATGTTTCGGTGACCCGCGTGGTCATCGGCCATGACGCGGGCATGATGATCAACCCGGCAGGCGTCCAGCACCAGATTCACGGCAACGTGATTCAGTCCACCAGCCGGGTGCTCAAGGAGCAGGTGACCTTCGAAGAGTCCACCGTGAGCAGCAAGGAGTGGGGCGGCTATCCGATCCTGACGTTCCCGCAGGTGCCGAAAGTCGATGTGCTGATGATGCCGCGCCAGAGCGAGCCTCCGCTGGGTGCCGGGGAGTCGGCTGCTGTACCCAGTGCGGCGGCGATTGCCAATGCGATCTACGACGCCACCGGGATTCGCTTTCGTGAATTGCCGATCACCGCCGAGCGGGTCCTGGCAGCGCTCAAGGGCGCGGGGGAGGAGGCCAGCAGTAATCCGCCGCAATCGCCAAAAGCCAAACGCTCGAAATGGTTATTCGGTTCATTGTTCGCGGCGTTCGGCGCGATTCTCGGTGTCGCGGCAACTGCTTTGCCCTGGCGCGCGGAAATTGCCCCGATCACACCGCCTGCTGCGGGCACCTGGTCAGCGGCAACCCTGGAGCGTGGACGTTTGCTGGCAGCCGTGGGCGACTGCGCGGTGTGCCACACCGCACCGGGTGGCGCGACCAATGCCGGCGGTCTGGCGATGGATACGCCGTTCGGCACGCTGTACAGCAGCAACATCACTCCAGACCCGAAGACCGGCATTGGCAACTGGTCGTATCCGGCGTTCGAGCGCGCCATGCGCGAGGGCATCAGTCGTGATGGCAAGCATCTGTACCCAGCATTTCCCTATACCGCCTTTCGTAATATCAACGACGCCGACATGCAGGCGCTGTATGCCTACCTGATGGCCCAGGAGCCGGTCAGCCAACCGGCCAGGGCCAATGACATGCAGTTCCCGTTCAACCTGCGCCCGTTGATGGCGGGCTGGAATGCCCTGTTCTTGCGCAAGGGCGAAATCCAGGTGCAACCGCAGCAAAGCGCGCAATGGAATCGCGGCGCGTATCTGGTCAACGGCCTGGGACATTGCGCGGCCTGTCATTCGCCGCGCAATGCGTTAGGCGCAGAGAAGGGCGGGGCTTCGTTCCTGGCGGGCGGCATGGTCGATGGCTGGGAAGCGCCAGCATTGAATGGCCTGTCGAAAGCGCCGACACCATGGACTGAAGACCAGTTGTTCAACTATTTGAGCAGTGGTTATTCCGATGCTCACGGGGTGGCGACAGGACCTATGGGGCCGGTGGTCAGCGAGCTGTCGAAACTGCCCAAGGCTGATATCCGCGCAATGGCGGTGTACCTGACGTCGCTGGACGGTGTGGCGCAAGCGGCTCCGGCTCCGGAAGCGGTTGCGCAGCCGAGCCTTTCGCAGTTGGCGTTAGGCAATGGCAGGCGGGTTTTCGAAGGCTCATGTCAGGGCTGTCATGCGGATGGAAGCGGGCCGACACTGTTCGGCGTCAGCCCTTCACTGGGCAGCAACACCAACGTGCACAGTGCGCTGCCAGACAACCTGATCAAGGTCATCCTGCAAGGCATCCCCACGCCAGCAACGCCGGATCTGGGTTATATGCCTGGGTTCAAGGACAGCTTGTCTGACACGCAGATCAGCGACCTGACCGCCTACCTGCGCAATCGTTTTGCGCCGAACGAAACGCAGTGGCAGGGCCTGTCGGAGAAAGTCGCGCACTTGAGGGCGAATCCGGGGACGCATTGAGTTTTTTGCGCAAGCACTCATTCCTGTGGGAGCGAGGCTTGCCCGCGAAGAACGATGACGCGGTACGCCTGTTGTCACTCGGCGCTTCGTTCGCGGGCAAGCCTCGCTCCAGCAGGTCGTTAAGCTTGCACGCCACGCACTACCAGATCACTGATGAACCGCAGCGAAAGACCTGCCGGACAACGTAGGCACTTTTACGGGCGAATCCAGGTTTTCAGATCAAACGCGAAGTTCTTTCCTGTGGGAGCGAGGCTTGCCCGCGAAGAACGATGACGCGGTATGCCTGTTGTCACTCGGCGCTTCGTTCGCGGGCAAGCCTCGCTCCAACAGGTCGTTAAGCTTGCACGCCACGCACTACCAGATCACTGATGAAACGCAGCCAGTCAGCTTGCTCACTCGGCTGCGCCAGGTCATGACCGAGGAATGAGGTCAGGGTGTGCTGGTTGGAGTTATAGAAATAACAAAGCGAGGCGATCATCAGGTACACATGCTTGATGTCCAGATCCTGGCGAAACACGCCTTGCTGCTGACCCGCTTCGATGATCGGCCGCAGTACATCGACCGCTTCACCGGACAGCCTGCGTAACTCGCTGGACTGTTTGGCGTGCTTGCCCTTGTGCAGGTTTTCAATGCTCAGGATGGCGACGAATTCCGGGTGCTCGACGTAGTAACCCCAGACAAACGCCACCAGTTCGCGCAAGGTCTGCTCGGGTGTAGACGGATCCAGTTTCAGCAGGCTTTCAGCATGGTTGAACTGCTCGTAGGTGTGTTCCAGCACCCGCACGAAGAGCTTTTCCTTGCTGCCGAAGTAGTAATAAAGCATCCGGTCATTTGACTCGGCCTCACTGGAAATCTGCTCGATCCTCCCACCGGAATAACCATCACGCGTGAACACCTTGATCGCCGCCTTGAGGATGCGGGCGCGAGTCTGGTCGGCCTGTTGCGCCCTGACGCCGGTTTTCTTGTTCACGCGCTGGTCCCTTGTCCGTCAGAGGATGCGATAGAGCAAACGCTCGGCACGAACCCTGCTCACCCGCCGCAGAAAGGTGCGCACGGCATCCGGATAATCGTTAAGGGTATCCAGCTCATCGTACTTGCCGACGCGCTGGGTATTACGCATCAAATGCTCGACTTCAGCTTCCCGCGGGGCGATCCACTGACCTTTGGGATCGTCGATCAGCAGACCGTTTTCCAGGTCCAGATTGAACGCACGCGGGTTTAAGTTATTGCCGGTCAGCAAGGTATAACGATCATCGATCCACATGCCTTTGAGGTGGAACGTGTTGTCGCCATCCTTCCACAGATGCAGATTCAGCTTGTGACGAGCGATAGCGTTCTGGTGCTTCTGGGCAAACCGTCGCAGGCTGATCTCGTAGAGATAGGGCAGGGCGGAAATGACCTTGAACGGCTCGTCGGCGGGGATGAAAAAGTCGTTGGCAGTCTTGTCGCCGATAATGATGTCCACCGTCACGCCACGCTTGAGGGCACGATTGATTTCGCGCTTGATGGACAGCGGCACGTTGAAATAAGGCGTGCAAATAGTCAGACGGGTTTTGGCAGCGGCAATCAACTCGACAATCGTGCGGTTCAGCGCATTGCGCGGACCAACACCCAGCAGCGGAATCACTCGCAACTCGCCGTTCTCACGCTCGCCCTGATGGGTGTCGTAAGTGGCGCGTTTGAGGTGATTACGGAAGGTGCGAATCTCACTGCGCAAGCTGCGGGAAGTCGGCGGCGACGGCAGGTCCAGACGATGCACCGCGTGTGACGGCAGAATCTCACGCTGCACCATGTCCTGGAACGAGTCTGCCAGCTCTTTGCTGCTCAGAACGTGATAGCGATCCAGACGATACTTGTCGAGCTTGTGCAGATAGACATTGTTGATGCTGGCGCCGCTGTAGATCACGCAGTCATCGATCACGCTGCCTTTCAAATGCAGGACGCCGAACAGCTCGCGGGTCTGCACCGGAACGCCATACACCGGCACTTCCTGGTCGTACTCCAGATGTTGCGCCTGATACCAGGCCGCATTACCCAACTGCCGTCCGGCACCGATCAGGCCACGCTGGGCCCTGAACCAGTCCACCAGCACAACCACGTCCAGTTCCGGCCTCGCAGCTTTGGCGGCATACAGCGCATCGAGGATTTCCTGACCGGCTTCATCCTGCTGCAAATACAAGGCGATCACATAGATCCGCCGGGTCGCCGTAGCGATCTTTTCCAGCAGGCAACGACGGTAATCGGCAGCAGAAGGCAGAATCGTGATTGCATCGCCAGGCAGGGTAAACCCGCGCAACGCGGCAAGGGTAGAACGACGGAAGTTGGACCGCATAAGCCTCTCGTGGGGTTAAACCAACAGCCCACGAGCTTACACCGTAGAAGCCGCTTTAGCCGCGAAAGATGTTTCGGCGCTTGACTGAATCCGTTGGTTTTTGAGGCAAAACCCTTCGATTGACATTTTTTTCACAAATAGTCACGAGAGTGATAAACATTCGCAGTCACAACTGGTAGCATTTCGCATCCATACGATGGCGGCCACTTCCAGGTAGGACCCGGATGCCATCCATACCCAAGCCCTCAGGACACATCATGCGCACTTTCGCCCCTCAGCAGGTTCCCTACCGCTTAACCTTGCTTGCTCTCTGCTGTTCGCTCAGCTTCCCTTTACTGGCTGCCGAAGCCACGACGACGCAGTCAGGCACGGTCGTATTGGGGGAAACGGATATCAATGCGCAAAAGACTGACGAGCACGCTCTTCCGCCAGTTTATGCGGGCGGTCAGGTAGCCCGGGGCGGTCAGTTGGGTGTGCTGGGCAATGCTGACATCATGGACGTGCCGTTCACCATGAGCAGCTATACCGAGCAGTTGATTGAGGATCAGCAGGCTGAGGACATTGGGGATGTATTGGCTAATGACTCGTCGGTACGGCAGTCGTTTGGGTTTGGTAACTCTGCCCAAGTGTTTGTTATACGGGGGTTGCCGCTCAACGGCGACGATATCTCCTATAACGGCCTTTACGGTGTGTTGCCCCGCCAGGTGATTTCTACCGATGCGCTGGAGCGAGTGGAGCTGTTCAAGGGCCCGAACGCATTTGTTAACGGTGTGACCCCAACTGGTTCCGGCATCGGCGGCGGGGTTAACCTTCAACCAAAGCGTGCGCAAGACACCCCGACTCGTCGTTTTACCACCGACATCAGTACTGACGGCCGCATCGGTGAGCATCTGGATCTAGGGCAGCGTTTCGGCGAGGACAATCGCTTTGGTGCCCGCGTGAACGTTGCCCAGCGCGAAGGTGAAACCGGTATTGAAGATGAAAAACACCGCAGCAAACTTTTCTCGCTGGGGCTGGATTATCGTGGTGAAGATCTGCGTCTTTCGGGTGATATCGCCTACCAGAAACAACGCATTAACCAAGGTCGCAATACCTTGCGGATTGGGAGCGGCGTGACACAGATACCTGGCGCCCCGGATGCCGACACCAACTATTCGCCAAGCTGGTATTCGACCGAAACCGAAGACACTTTCGGCATGTTGCGCGGCGAGTACGACCTCAATGAAAGCTGGACGGTATATGCTGCAGCAGGTGCCAAGCACACTCGTGAAGTAGGTACCTACGGTACGCCGACTCTGAGTGATAACCTGGGTAACTTCAGCGTTGGCAGCTCATTTATTCCTCACGATGAGGACAACGTGTCGACTATGGCCGGGATCAACGGCAAGCTGCAAACCGGGCCAGTGAGCCACAAGCTTAACGTGGGTATTGCGGGAATCTGGACACAACAACGCAACGCTTATGACTTCAACGTCGGTGGCGCCTACACCAGCAATATCTACAATCCAGTCTCTGCACCTTTGCCTCCATTGGGTGGTATGACGGGTGGGGATGTAAACGATCCAGGTGTAACGGGTAAAACCCGTAACCGCAGTATCGCGATTTCTGACACGCTGGGTTTCATGGACGATCGTCTATTGCTGACATATGGAGTACGTCGCCAGTCGCTGCTGGTTCAGGGTTACGACTACAAGGGCAGTACTTTCGGCGGGGTAGACACCGGCGCAGATGGTTCGCGTAACGCTTATTACAACGAATCCATCACCACCCCGGTCTACGGGATTGTGTTCAAGCCCTGGGAGCACGTAGCGCTCTACGCGAACCGCATCGAAGGGTTGGCTGAAGGTGATACTGCCCCGGGTACAGCAACAAACCGCGGCGAAGTCTTCGCACCCGCCCGCTCCAAGCAGCTGGAAGCCGGTGTCAAAGTCGACATGGGTACCTACGGTGCGAGCCTTGGCGTATACCGAATCGAAAAAGTCGCCGATGGTTATCTGCAAGGAAACACTTTTGTCGTCGACGGCAAACAGATCAATCGTGGCGTCGAGACCAATATCTTCGGTGAGCCCGTTGCTGGTCTCCGTCTGATTGCGGGTTTGACGCTGATGGACACTGAACTGAAAAATACCCAGAACGGCACTAACGACGGCAACAATGCTGTTGGTGTTCCAACCTTCCAGTTCAATGCCAGCGCTGACTGGGATATCCCGGGTATTGAAGGTGCGGCCTTGAATGCCCGTATGTTGCGTACCGGTGGTCAGTACGTCGATGCGACGAACAACCTGACGATTCCAACCTGGAACCGGTTTGATCTGGGGGCACGTTACAAATTCAACGTGTCAGAGAAGGACATCACCCTGCGTGCCAACGTTGAGAACGTTGCCAACAAAGACTACTGGGCGTCTTCTTACAACGGCTACCTGGCCCAAGGTGAGCCACGCACCATAAAGTTCTCGGGCACTGTCGATTTCTAAAGCGCTGCCTGATACACCCAGCATAGACCGGCAACCCCTGTGGGAGCCGAGCTTGCTCGCGATGCAGACGCTGCGTTCTTCAGTTGGACCCGGTCGCCTTCATCGCGAGCAAGCTCTGCTGCCACAGACGGCTCGCTCGCCATAATTCAACGTATCGGAGAAAGACATTACTCTGCGCGCCAACGTTGAAAACGTCGTCTATTTCTAACGCCAGCCTGATGTACCCAACGTGAGCCAGGCAACCTGTGGGAGCCGAGCTTGCTCGCGATGCAGACGCTGCGTTTTTCCAGTTGAACCCGGCCGTCTTCATCGCGAGCAAGCTCTGCTCCCACAGATCCCAGGCTCGCGACAAGCGATGCTTACCCCGCATTCACCGCCGCAACACCGGCTTTTGCAACTTGCGCGTCCTGCGCCGCCTGAACACCCGATACACCGACTGCACCAATCACCTCGCCATCGACTATCACTGGCACGCCGCCTTCCAGCGAGGTGAGCAGTGGTGCGGAAAGAAATGCGGTGCGCCCGCCGTTGACCGACTCTTCGTAGCTTTTCGATTCACGACGGCCTAAAGCAGCGGTGCGGGCCTTTTCGATGCCGATGTAGCTGCTGATGGGCGAAGCGCCGTCAAGACGTTCGAAACCCAGCAGATGGCCGCCGTCGTCGACCACGGCGATGGACACGGGCCAGTTGTTGCTGATGGCGTCTTGGCGAGCCGCAGCAAGAATTTGAGTCACTTCGGTCTGGGTCAGCACAGCTTTGGTTTTCATCGAATACTCCACGAGTTTTTGTTAAGGGGGGCTTTTAAACAATGGGCTGCAAAGCGTCGTCAACCAGTTCGATCCAGTGCCGAACCGTGGTTCGACCTGCTCCGGACAGATGCGTCTGGCAACCGATGTTCGCCGTGGCGATCACGTCCGGTTTGCCGCTTTCCAGCGCGTTCATTTTGTTGTCGCGCAGTTGGCGGGACAGAACCGGTTGTGTGATCGAGTAAGTACCTGCCGAGCCACAGCATAGATGGCTGTCGGGCACTGCGGTCAGATTGAAGCCCAGGCGCAACAATACACTTTCCACCGTACCGCCGAGTTTCTGCGCATGTTGCAAGGTGCAGGGGCAGTGGAAGGCCAGGCGCAGATCGCTGCGAATATCGAGGTTTTCCAGCGGCGCATCGCGCATTACCTCAACCAGATCTTTGGCTAACGCGCTGACCCGCTGCGCCTTGGCGGCATATGCCGGATCGCCACTTAGCAGGTGTCCGTAATCCTTGACGAAAGCGCCGCAACCGCTGGCGGTCTGAACGATGGCCGCCGCGCCGTTTTCGATGTCTGGCCACCAGGCGTCAATGTTGCGCCGGGCGCGATCCAGGCCGGCGGCCTGAGCATCCAGATGATAGTCCAGCGCACCACAGCAACCGGCCTGAGCGATGGGTGTGACGCTGATCCCAAGGCGATCCAGCACACGCGCCGTGGCGGCGTTGGTATTGGGTGACAAACCGGGTTGCACGCAGCCTTCAAGCATCAGCACTTTGTGTGCGTGCCGTACGGCTGGACGTGCTTTGGGCTGAACAATGTGGGTCGGCAATTTCGCTTTCAAGCCGTCCGGCAACAGCGGACGGAATGTCGTACCCAGTTGAGTCAGCGATTTGAATAGCCCGGCGTTGGGCAGCACATTGCGCAGACCTTCGCGCAGAGCCCGCTGGCCCAGTGAGCGGGGCACAGCGGCGTCTACCACGGCGCGGCCGATGTCCAGCAGGTTGTGATAGTCGACACCGGACGGGCAGGTGGTTTCGCAATTGCGGCACGACAGGCAACGGTCCAGATGCAGTTGGGTTTTTTCGGTGACTTCGTTGCCTTCCAGCACCTGCTTGATCAGATAGATGCGCCCGCGAGGGCCGTCCAGTTCATCGCCGAGCAGTTGATAAGTCGGGCAGGTCGCGTTGCAAAATCCGCAGTGCACGCAGCTGCGCAGAATGCTTTCGGCTTCTTCGGCGCGGGGCAGTTGTCGGGCGTGGTCGCTCAGGGTGGTCTGCATGGTCAGATCTCCGCGTACATCCGCCCCGGATTGAACACTCCGTGGGGATCGAGTTGGGCCTTGAGCTGGCGGTGGTAGCGCAACAGGGGCGCGGGCAGCGGCTGGAACGGGCTGTCTTGCAAACCATGGCTGTAGCAGATGGCATGACCGCCAGCGGCACTGGCCGTGGCGCGAATGACTGCACCGTCGGCATCGGATTTCAGCCAGCGTTGGGCTCCGGCCCAATCGATCAATTGTTCGCCGGGCACATCCAATACGCCGGTGTTGTTGGGCAGTGACAGGCGCCACAACGGTAAGCCGCTGGAAAAAAAATCCAGTTGATGTTCGTTCAGTTCATGCCAATAGCTTGGGTCGATGCGTTCGCCGCCCAGCCGCTCATGGGCGGCCGCCACCGAGCCTTCACCGCCTTCCAGACGCAGGCGCAACACGCCACTTTCAAAACTGGCGGCGCTGATGGGTAGAGGCTGCTGACCCCATTCCGCCAAGCGTGCCAAGGCGCGAGCACTGTCCATTTCCAGTGCGATGCTGCTGCACAAGCGTGGTTTGGGCAGGACCTTCAGAGAGACTTCGGTCAGTACACCCAGGCAGCCGAAACTGCCCGCCATCAGGCGTGACAGGTCGTAACCGGCGACGTTCTTCATGACCTCGCCGCCAAAGCGCAAATGTTTGCCCAGGCCTGTGATTACTCGGGTACCCAGCACAAAATCCCGTACCGATCCAGACCAGGGACGGCGTGGCCCGGATAGCCCGGACGCGACCATGCCGCCGACAGTGGCTTCGCCAAAATGCGGCGGCTCGCAAGGCAACATTTGTCCGGCAGCATCCAGCGCCGCACACAGTTCTTGCATTGGCGTTCCGGCGCGGGCGGTGATCACCAGCTCAGTAGGGTCGTAGCTGACGATGCCGCTGTGTGCTCGCGTATCAAGTATTTCCCCGGCCACTTCGCGTCCGAGAAATGCTTTGCTGTTGCCACCCTGGATTCGTAGCGGGGTCGCCGTTTGCAGGGCTTGATTGACCTGCTCCAGCAGGGCGGCGCTGGCGTCGTTGTCCGGCGGCTGAAGAAGCGGATCGGCAATCATCAGAAGCGCTCCAGTTCAGGGAAGGGCAGCTTGCCCATGTGCACATGCATCGCACCGAATTCGGCACAGCGGTGCAGGGTCGGGATGTTCTTGCCGGGGTTGAGCATGCCGCCGGGATCGAACGCGGCTTTCACGGCATGAAACAACGTCAGCTCGTCGCTGTTGAACTGGGCACACATTTGATTGATTTTCTCGCGACCCACCCCGTGCTCGCCGGTGATGCTGCCGCCGACTTTCACGCAGAGTTCAAGAATCTTGCCGCCTAGCGCCTCTGCACGCTCCAGTTCGCCGGGCTGGTTGGCATCAAACAGGATCAACGGATGCATGTTGCCGTCACCGGCATGGAAAACGTTGGCGACTCGGAGGCCGTATTCCTCGGACAAGGCCGAAATACCCTGCAGCACGCCGGGCAACTCCCGACGCGGGATGGTGCCATCCATGCAGTAATAATCCGGCGACAGTCGGCCGACTGCCGGGAAGGCATTCTTGCGACCGGCCCAGAAGCGCACGCGCTCGGCTTCATCTTTGGCCTGACGCAGTTCCGTCGCACCGGCCTTGGTCAGCACCTCGCGAACCCGTTCGCAGTCGTCATGCACGTCGGCCTCAACCCCGTCCAGTTCACAGAGCAGAATCGCTTCGGCGTCCACTGGATAACCGGCATGAATGAAGTCTTCAGCGGCACGAATTGCCAGGTTGTCCATCATCTCCAGGCCACCGGGAATAATCCCCGCAGCAATGATGTCAGCCACGGCGCGCCCGGCTTTTTCCACGGAATCGAACGCTGCCAGCAGCACTTTCGCCACCTGAGGTTTGGGCAGCAGCTTGACCGTGACTTCGGTAATGATGCCGAGCATGCCTTCCGAACCGGTGAACAGCGCGAGCAGGTCAAAACCCGGTGAGTCCAGTGCATCGGAACCCAGTGTCAGCTGTTCGCCCTCGACGGTGAGTATTTCCACCTTGAGCAGGTTGTGCACGGTCAGACCGTATTTCAGGCAGTGCACACCGCCCGCGTTTTCCGCGACGTTGCCGCCGATAGAGCAGGCAATTTGCGACGACGGATCAGGCGCGTAGTACAGCTCGTAAGGCGCAGTTGCTTGAGAAATCGCCAGATTACGCACGCCGGGCTGCACCCTGGCGAGGCGTGCGGCGGGATCAATTTCGAGGATTTTATTGAAGCGCGCCATGACCAGCAGCAGGCCCTTTTCCAGTGGCAGCGCGCCACCTGACAAACCCGTACCCGCGCCGCGAGCGACCACGGGGACGTGGCGCTGGTGACAGATTTTCAGCAGGGGCTGCACTTCTTCAAGGTGCCGGGGCAGGGCCACCAGCATGGGCGTGGTGCGATACGCCGATAACCCGTCGCACTCGTACGGGCGCAGTTCTTCCGGACGATGGAGGATGTCCAGGTCCGGCAACTGGCGTTGCAGCTCAGCCAGCAATTGTTGCTTGTCGACAACCGGCAGCACGCCATCGACGCGTTCGTCGTAGAGGATGTTCATGATGCTTCGTGACCCTGTGTTGTTTTTATAGGGCAGTCTTGGGACATCAGGCAGCATGCATCATTAAGGGTTCCGGGCGGATCTGTCCATGGTTTCGACTCGGCCTTTAGTCTGAGGCGCGATTGACAGCTGCGGGGTAATCCCGCAATTTACGCATTACGTAAAGCGATTACGAAGAATAATAAAAATGACCCAGCCGCTGGATCTGTTCACCTATTACCGTTCGACATCCAGTTACCGGGTGCGAATTGCGTTGGCGTTGAAAGGGCTGAATTACACCGCGATCCCGGTCAACCTGATCCACGATGGCGGTGAGCATCGCAAACCTGAATACCGGGCTATAAACCCGCAAGGTCGCGTGCCTGCATTGCGCACTGCCCATAGCGTCGTCATCACTCAATCTACAGCGATCATCGAATACCTCGAAGAGCGGTATCCCGAGCGCCCGTTGCTGTCTTCGGATATCGAGCTGCGTGCCCGGCAGCGGGCTGTTGCGTCGCTGATCGCCTGTGATATTCATCCACTGCACAACGTGTCGGTACAGAACCACTTGCGCGCGCTGGGGCTTGGCGAATATGAGGTCAGTCACTGGATCTGCCACTGGATCAGCGAAGGTCTCGCGGCAGTGGAGCGGATGATTGGCGAGCAGGGATACTGTTTTGAGAAGGAACGCCCAAGCGTGGCCGATGTGTATCTGCTGCCGCAAATCTACGCCGCCCGACGCTTTAATGTCGATCTGACGCCGTACCCACGCATCCTGCGGGTTGAAAAGCTTGCACTGGACCATTGGGCATTTCAGGCGGCGCATCCCGATGCGCAACCGGACAAGCCGGAGTAGTCTGTCCTTTATGAAAATTCTTGGCCTGCAACTGATCTTTGGTGATTTCCTGGCGCGTAGCGTGCGCGGCATCCCCTGCGCGCCGCCCGCTGGAAAGTGACGTTGAAAAAACGCTAATTCACTTTCCAGCAAGGAGCCAGACCATGGCTGATTTACACGCCGATTTATATGAAAACCCAATGGGCCTGATGGGCTTTGAGTTCATCGAGTTCGCTTCGCCGACGCCCAATACCCTTGAACCTGTGTTTCAGATCATGGGCTTCACCAAGGTAGCGGTGCATCGCTCCAAAGATGTGGTGCTGTATCGCCAGGGCGACATCAACATCATCCTCAACAATGAACCCAACAGCCCGGCCTCTTACTTTGCCGCCGAGCATGGGCCGTCGGTGTGCGGCATGGCGTTCCGCGTCAAGGACTCTCATGTTGCCTACCAACGTGCGCTTGACCTTGGCGCTCAGCCGGTGGAAATCGCCACCGGGCCAATGGAGCTGCGCCTGCCAGCGATCAAAGGCATTGGCGGTGCGCCGCTGTACCTGATCGACCGCTTTGGCGAAGGCACTTCGATCTATGACATCGATTTCAACTTCATCGAAGGCGTGGATCGTCACCCGGTGGGCGCAGGCCTGAAGTTTATCGATCACCTGACCCATAACGTCTATCGCGGACGTATGGCTTATTGGGCGAATTTCTACGAGAAGCTGTTCAACTTCCGCGAGATTCGCTACTTCGACATCAAGGGTGAATACACCGGCCTGACCTCCAAGGCCATGACTGCGCCGGACGGCATGATCCGCATTCCGCTGAACGAGGAGTCGTCGAAAGGGGCAGGGCAGATCGAAGAGTTTCTGATGAAGTTCAACGGGGAGGGCATCCAGCACGTGGCGTTCTTCACCGACGACCTGATCAAAAGCTGGGATGCGCTGAAAGCCATCGGCATGCGCTTCATGACCGCCCCCCCGGAAACCTATTACGAAATGCTCGAAGGCCGCCTGCCCAATCATGGCGAGCCAGAGGCCGAACTGAAAAGCCGGGGCATTTTGCTGGATGGTTCTTCTGATGGTGGCGAGCGGCGTTTACTGCTGCAGATATTCTCCGAAACCCTGATGGGCCCGGTGTTCTTCGAGTTCATCCAGCGCAAGGGCGATGACGGGTTCGGCGAGGGTAATTTCAAGGCGCTGTTCGAGTCGATCGAGCGCGATCAGATCAAGCGTGGGGTTTTGCCGGTGGAGTAGGGTTAGCTCAGAAGCAGAACTGGAATGCGTTTTAACTGTGAAAGCTTTGCTTACTTGAGATTGGGTTATCAAGCCATCGCGAGCAAGCTCAGCTCCCACAGGGGGAACGCATTTGGACCTTTCTTGAGTTGAAATGCGGTCCTCTGGAAGCTTTGCTTTTCTGGCATTGGGTTACCAAGTCATCGCGAGC
>NZ_JAWHNU010000039.1:16069-63340 GCF_032582135.1 Pseudomonas syringae group sp. J309-1
AAGCTCAGCTCCCACAGGGGGAACGCATTTACACCTTTCTTGAGTTGAAATGCGGCCCTGTGGAAGCTTTGCTTGTCTGGCATTGGGTTACCAAGTCATCGCGAGCAAGCTCAGCTCCCACAGGGGGAACGCATTTACACCTTTCTTGAGTTGAAATGCGGCCCTGTGGAAGCTTTGCTTGTCAGGCATTGGGTCATCAAGCCATCGCGAGCAAGCTCAGCTCCCACGGGTAGAACGCATTAGTTGAAATGCGGCCCTGTGGGAGCGAGGCTTGCCCGCGATGATTTGCGAACCCAATCCAAGGCAACTACCGCTCTCCCAGTTAAAACCCTATCCAGATAAAAGCCTGTATCAATCACTGAACAGCGCCACATCCCCACCCATTCGAGCGCTGATCACCCGCGCCGTAGCCCTAAGCCTCTGCGCTGCTTCGGCCTGGCGCTCATCGGTGAACACTGATGCCGATCCCACCATGGTGATCACTCCGGCGAGCTTGTTGCCAACGCTGAATATCGGTGAGGACACCGCATTCACCCCCGCCATCAACAACCCGCGAATCTGGTGCACACCGCTGCTGCGGATATCACTGAGGTGTTGTTCGATCTCTCGCAGTTGTGCAGCGTTCAAATGAGCTGACTCCTGATCTCGCAGCCCGGCGGTTTCGCTGTTCGTGAGGAAGCTGTCGAACACCAGCCCGGTAGACGAACCAAGTAACGGCAGCACCGAGCCGACCTGAGTGACCAGCGTCACCGCACCGCTTGAAGGCTCGACGTAAACCACTGTCGGCCCCTTGTTGCCCCACACGGCCAGAAAGCAGGTTTCATTCAGTTCGTCGCGCAACGTGGCCAAGTGCGGCGCGGTGATTTTCAGCACATCCAGATGACCGACCGCAGCCAGCCCCACAGACAGCGCCTCACGACCCAGTGCGTAATGGTTGGTGACCGTATCCTGTTCGGCGAAACCACTGGCAATCAGTGCCTGCAAATAACGGTGCACCTTGCTGGCAGGCATCGACACATGTTCGGCGAGTTTTGACAGCGAGGTGGACGGCGCCAGCTCAGCCAGCGCTTTGAGAATGCCCATGCCGACTTCTGCGGCCTGAACCTTTTGCTGACGCCCGCCTGCGGGGGTTTCGGTTTCCGTGGTCATTTCGGGTGTTACGCCAGTCTGAGAAGGCTGCTTTATAGCTTGACCGGCTTCTGAACTCAAATTACGTTATGCGTAATCGTTTTCTGTTAAATGTAATTTTGCTCGTGCTGCCCCTGACCAAAAAATGCAATTTGCGGAATTGAAGTGCATTCCCCGTAGGAGCTGCCGAAGGCTGCGAAACATTTATCCTGACACACCGTCATCGCAGCCTTCGGCAGCTCCTACAGGTCATTCGGCGTCATGGACACAACGCAATAACTTATAAAAACAAAAAGAGGTTCCGATGTTCACTCATCAGTCTCCCGAGCCGCTGATCTACCAATCCGGATTCGGTAACCAGTTCAACAGTGAAGCACTGCCTGACGCATTGCCGGTGGGGCAGAACTCACCGCAGAAGCACGCCTTGGGTCTGTACGCGGAATTGCTGTCAGGCACCGCATTCACTGTGCCCCGCGCAGAAGCCCGGAGAACCTGGCTCTATCGCATCAAACCCTCCGCTGCCCATCCACGCTATCAGCGGCTGGACCGACAGATCATCGGCCAGCATATGGGGCCCATCACGCCCAATCGCCTGCGGTGGAATGCCTTTGAATTACCGTCCGAGCCAACAGACTTCATCGATGGCTTGCAAGTCATGGCCAGCACCCACGCCGCAGATCAGACTGAAGGCGTGACGCTTTACAACTACTGCGCCACCGCCTCCATGCAGCGAGCTTTTTTCAATGCCGACGGTGAATGGCTGATCGTGCCGCAACTGGGCCGTTTGCGCCTCGTCACCGAGTTGGGATTGCTGGATATCGGCCCGCAAGAAATCGCCGTGTTGCCCCGTGGCATGCGTTTCAGCGTGCAGTTACTGGACGCCACGGCCCGAGGTTATGTGTGTGAAAACCACGGCTGCGCGCTGCGTCTGCCTGAACTGGGGCCGATTGGGAGCAACGGGCTGGCCAACCCTCGGGATTTTCTCTCACCCATCGCATGGTTTGAAGAGCGCGATGAGCCGGTCACGTTGGTGCAGAAATTCCTTGGCGAATTGTGGAGCTCGCAGCTGGATCACTCGCCCTTCGACGTGGTGGGCTGGCATGGCAATAACGTGCCGTACAAATACGATCTGCGTCGTTTCAACACCATCGGCACCGTCAGTTACGACCATCCTGATCCGTCGATTTTTACCGTCCTGACTTCCCCAGGCGCTGTGCACGGCCAAGCCAACATTGATTTCGTGATCTTCCCGCCGCGCTGGATGGTGGCCGAAAACACCTTCCGGCCGCCTTGGTTTCACCGCAACCTGATGAATGAATTCATGGGCCTGATCGAAGGTGCCTACGACGCCAAGGCTGAGGGTTTCATGCCCGGTGGCGCGTCCTTGCATAACTGCATGAGCGCTCACGGCCCGGATAACGCGACGGCTGAAAAAGCCACCGTCGCACAATTGCAGCCACACAAGATCGATAACACCATGGCCTTCATGTTCGAGACCGGCAAAGTCTTGCGCCCGAGCCTGCATGCCTTGCAATGCCCGCAACTGCAAAGCGATTACGACGCCTGCTGGACCGGCATGGCCAGGACTTTTAATAAGGAAATGCCAAAATGAGTACGCCTGCACACAGCCGCAGTTGGGTGACTTCCGCCAACGGCCATGCTGACTTTCCGCTGCAGAACCTGCCGCTGGGCGTTTTTAGTCGTGGCAATTCAGCCAGGCGCGGTGGCGTGGCGATCGGGGACTCGATTTTCGATCTGCAGGCTGCCCTTGCAGCGGGCTTTTTCAATGGTGCGGCGCGGGGAGCAGCCGAGGCGGCCAGTCGTGATCAGTTGAATGACTTTTTTGCGTTGGGGGCTCATGCCCGACGAGAGTTGCGCAGTGAATTGTTGCATCTGCTGGACGAACACAGCCCGCAGCGGGCGAGTCTAGAAGCGTCCAGCGAATTGCTCCTGCATCCCATGAGCGAATGTCAGTTGCACATGCCTGCTCGTGTTGGCGATTACACCGATTTCTACGTTGGCATTCATCACGCGACCAATGTTGGCAAACTGTTCCGCCCGGACAATCCGCTGCTGCCCAATTACAAATACGTACCGATTGCTTATCACGGCCGCGCCTCGACGCTGTGTGTGTCCGGCAGCCCGGTCAGACGCCCCGGTGGTCAGACGCTTCCGCCAGGTCAGGAGGTACCGGAGTTCGGCCCGTGTAAACGGCTGGATTACGAATTGGAAATGGGCGTCTGGGTTGGCCCCGGCAACCCGGACGGTGCGCCCATCAGCATTGCCGATGCGCAGCAGCATATCGCCGGGTTGTGCCTGCTCAACGATTGGTCAGCCCGCGATCTGCAAGCCTGGGAATACCAGCCACTGGGGCCGTTCTTGTCGAAAAGTTTTGCCACGACCCTTTCGCCCTGGGTGGTCACGGCCGAAGCGCTGGTGCCGTTCCGGAGCCCGCAACCTGTGCGGCCCGAAGGTGATCCGCAACCGTTGCCGTACCTGTTTGATGAGGCGGATCAGCAGGGCGGTGCGCTGGATATCGAGCTGGAGGTGCTGTTGTTGACCCGGCAGATGAAGGCACAGGGTTTACCGGCTCAGGTTCTCGCTCGCAGCAACACCCTGAACATGTACTGGACCGTGGCGCAGATGCTTACCCACCACAGCGTCAACGGCTGCAAACTGCAACCGGGCGACCTGCTTGGCACTGGCACCTTGTCTGGTCCGCAACCGGGGCAATTCGGCAGCCTGCTGGAAATGACCGAGGGCGGCAAGCACACCGTCGAACTGCCTGGCGGTGAAGTGCGGCGCTTTCTCGAAGATGGAGATGAGGTGATCCTGCGCGCCCGTTGTCAGCGGGAAGGGCAGGTATCGATCGGGTTTGGCGAGTGTCGGGGTGTGGTGGTGGGTTAATTCTGGTTTGGAGTGGGTTTTAACTGTCAGGGTTTGTGCTTGCCTTAGATTGGGTTGCCAAATCATCGCGAGCAAGCTCAGCTTCCACATAGATCGCAGTCCCCTGTGGGAGCGAGGCTTGCCCGCGATGATTTGTAAACCCAATAGCAGGCAAGCACAATTCTTACAGCTAGACCCCATTCCTATAGAAACCCCTCTATAAGCGACCCACTCCTCGGCAAAAACCTCCCTTGTCGCTCACCCTGCGCCTTGCCGTCTGCATAACTCAACTGCCCATTGACCCACACACCGTCGATCCCTTCGGCGGCGCGTTGAGGGTCTTTGAAGTCGGCGACATCGCGTACGGTGGCGGGGTTGAACAACACCAGGTCCGCCCAATAGCCTTCGCGAATCAGGCCGCGCTCATGCAAGGCAAAGCGCGCTGCGGATAACCCGGTCATCTTGTGCACCGCAGTATGCAGCGGGAACAGGCCCAGATCGCGGCTGAAATGCCCGAGCACACGGGGAAAAGCACCCCACAGTCGTGGGTGCGGAAACGGGTCCTCCGGCAGTCCGTCAGAACCGATCATCGACAACGGATGGCTCATGATCCGTTCGACGTCCTGCTCATCCATGCCGTAATACACCGCACCTGCCGGTTGCAGCTTGCGTGCGGTGTCCAGCAGCGACAGTTGCCAGTCAGCGGCGATGTCTTTCAGGTCACGGCCGCTTTGATCCGGGTGCGGTGTTGACCAGGTGATGGTGATCCGGAACGCATCAGTCACCTGCTTGAGATCGAGGGTCGATGAACTGGCGGCGTAGGGGTAACAGTCGCAGCCCACCGGATGAGTTTTCGCTGCCTTTTCCAGCGAGGCGAGCAACTGCGGGCTGCGGCCCCAGTTACCGGCGCCTGCGCATTTCATGTGGGAAATGACCACCGGCGATTTGGCGTGGCGGCCGATGTCGAACGCCTCATCCATGGCTTCCAGCACCGGCTCGAACTCACTGCGCAAGTGAGTGGTGTACACCGCGCCAAACGCAGTCAATTCCTCGGCCAGTTGCTTAACCTCTGTGGTTTCTGCCGAGAACGCGGAAGCGTAAGCCAGCCCGGTAGACAGCCCCAGCGCACCCGCTTCAAGACTGTCGCGCAACTGTTCGCGCATGGCGCTGATTTCTTCCGCGCTGGCGGTGCGTTGCAGATCACCCATGTGGTTACTGCGCAACGCGGTATGGCCAATCAGTGCGGCAACATTGACCGCTGGACGCGCTTCGTCCACGGCATTGCGATAGTCGCTGAAACGCGGGTAAACGAAAGCGGCAGCGCTGCCCAGCAGGTTCATTGGATCGGGCGGATCACCGGCCAGGGAAACCGGCGAGGCGCTGATGCCGCAGTTGCCGACGATCACGGTCGTGACCCCCTGACTGATCTTGGGCAGCATGTCGGGATAGCGAATCACTACCGTGTCGTCATGGGTGTGTACATCGATAAAACCCGGTGCCAGGACCCGGCCCGCAGCGTTGATTTCTTCTTTTGCATGCACGCCGTCAAGGTCGCCGACGCGAAGGATGCGGCCCTCGTGAATCGCTACATCGGAGCGGAAACCGGGAACATCGCTGCCGTCGATCACCAGCGCGTTGCGAATGATCAGGTCATAAAGCATGGTTCAGTCTCCAAGCGGCAAGCCGTCTTCACCGCCGCGATAGTCATCAAGGGCCAGCTTGATCCGCCGCAGTCGCTCCTGATTTTCTTCAGGGGCGAGCAGGGCCAGTTCGGTGGCGAGCACATCGATGGTCAGCAGCATGCCGTAGCGGGCGGCGGTGGGTTTGTAGATAAAATTGGTTTCGGCAATCTGCAACGGCAACACCACGTCGGCGATTTGCCCCAGTGGTGAGTCGGGAAGGGTGATCGCCAGGATTTTCGTGCCATAGCTGCTGGCCAGTTTCACAGCGTCCAGCAGTTCCGGAGTACGACCGCTGAGGGAACACGCTATCAGGCTGTGGTCCGGCCCAAGCGTTGCGGCGATCAGGCGCATCATCACCGGATCACGGCTGGCGGCGATGGGATAACCCAGGCGCACCAGACGGGTCTGCAATTCTTCGCTGCAAAGGCTGGAACAGCCGCCCATGCCAAAGGCATGAATCATCCGCGCCTTGCTGAGCAGTTCGATGGCGGCAGCGAAGCGCGATTCGTCAAACCCGGCCAGGTGCTGACGCAACGTGGATTCGATATCGCCGACGATCTGTGTAAAAAACGCCGACTGCTCGGGCGCTTGCTCCGGGTTGAGAAAGCGGCTGCCGACGGCACTGGCCTGAGCCAGCTGCAGGCGCAGGTCGCGCAAGTCCCGGCAGCCGATGCTGCGGGCAAAACGCGAGAGGGTGGCGCTGCTGACTTCCGCCCGGCTGGCCAGTTCGTCGAGGCTGGCGCTGGCGGCAAACGCCACGTCGCTGAGGATCAGTCGGGCAATCCGGCTTTCGCCCGCGCTGAGTGAGTCCTGACGCGCGCGGATCTGGTAAAGAATATCCACTCAGAGCACCTGAGCCAGACCGAGCGTGAGGGCGAACGCGACAATGGAAATCAACGTCTCCAGCACCGTCCAGGTTTTGAAGGTTTGTGCCACGGTCATGTTGAAGTACTCCTTGATAAGCCAGAAACCACCGTCATTGACGTGTGAAAAGATCACCGAACCAGCGCCCGTCGCCAGCACCAGCAGCTCCGGATGTGGATAGCCAAGGCCAAGCGCAACGGGGGCAACGATACCGGAAGCCGTGGTCATGGCCACTGTCGCCGAACCCGTAGCAACCCTCATCAATGCGGCAAACAGCCAGCCCATGAGCAGCGGCGAGAGATGAAACTCTTGAGCCAGACCGACGATTTCGTTGGTGACACCACTGTCGATCAGAATCCGGTTCAAGCCACCACCGGCACCCACCAGCAGCGTGATGCTCGCCGTCGGTGCCAGACATTCATTGGTGAACTTCAGAATCGAGTCGCGGTTGAAGCCTTGGGCGATGCCCAGTGTCCAGAAGCTTAGCAAGGTGGCCAGCAGCAGGGCGATCACCGAGTTACCGATGAACAGCAGGAAGCTGTTGAATGCGCTGCCCGGCGTGCTGATCAGGTTGGCCCAGCCGCCCAACAGCATGAGCACCACGGGTAACAGAATGGTGGTCATGGTCAGGCCGAAGCTCGGCAGTTTCTGACGCGGTTCACGGTCCAGGAACTGCTTGCCCAGCGGGTTCTCGGCAGGCAACTGGATGCGCGGCACAATAAACTTTGCGTACAGCGGGCCAGCAATGATCGCCGTCGGAATACCGATCAGAATGGCATAGAACAGGGTTTGCCCGACCGACGCCTGATAAGCCTGAACCGCCAGCATCGCCGCAGGGTGCGGCGGCACCAGCGCGTGCACCACCGACAGACCGGCCACCATCGGCAAACCGACCATAAGAATCGAAACGCCCACCCGGCGGGCCACGGTGAAGGCGATTGGCACCAGCAGCACGAAGCCGACTTCGAAGAACAGCGGCAGGCCCACCAGAAAGGCAATGCAGACCATGGCCCAGTGCGCGTTGCGCTCACCGAAGCGGTCAATCAGGGTCCGCGCCACCTGCTCGGCACCGCCGGATTCAGCCATCATTTTGCCGAGCATGGTGCCTAGTGCCACAACCAGAGCAATGTGCCCCAGGGTCTTGCCGACACCGGCTTCATACGACGCAACGACACCCGTGGCAGGCATGCCGGCGACCAGCGCAAGGCCGACGGAAATCAGGGTGATGACAATGAACGGGTTGAGGCGATAACGGGCAATCAGGACGATCAAGGCAATGATCGCGATGGCGGCGTAAATCAAAAGCGAAATACCAGCGGACGGCGGCATGGAGCGTTTCCTTGCAGAGAGAGGTAATCGAATGGCTCGACACAGCGGGGCAACCCGTCAGTGAGGAGGCGTTCCGGAAAAACTCGGCAGAGGTGTCGCTAAAGGTTTGCACGCTGGAGCAGGGGGAGAGCAACGGCGATCACAGGCATTCATTATTGTTATCTCTGTTTTCGTGATGAAATTAAATTACACGAAAGCAAAAACATAAATCAATATATGAAAATAGTTTTCTTGGTGAGGTTTTGTTTTCTAGCGCAAATCGTTGTGGGGATTCTATGTTTGCCCTCAAGCTGACGTGGGACCGGCTTTAGCCGGGAAGGATGCATTCCTGACGATAGAAATGCTGCGCCTGTACCGGCCCTTTCCCGGCTAAAGCCGGTCCCACGACTGTTATTCCTGTGGGAGCAGAGCTTGCTCGCGATAAGGCTGGACGCGATTAGCCTGAAATCCGCGGCGTCCTTATCGCGAGCAAGCTCTGCTCCTACAAGTCATCCGCCAGACACATAGTGGTCTACCCACTAAACCGCTCCCGATAAGCCATCGGCGTCACTCCCAATCCGCGCAAGAAGCTACGCCGCAAGGTCTCCTCGCTGCCAAATCCACACCGTGCCGCAACGCGTTTGATGGGCTGTGTGCTGTCCGCTAATAACCGTCGGGCTGCTTCAACCCGCAGTTGTTCGATGGCTTTGGCCGGGGTGATGCCGGTTTGTGTGCGGTAGTGGCGGACGAAACTGCGTTCGCTCATGCCCACCTTTGCGGCCAGAGCGGCAACGCCGAGGTCGCTGGTCAGATTTTCGATGATCCAGCCATGCAGGTCGGCAAAACGTCCGTCCTCCGTGACGCTTGCGTGCTGCATCGACAGGGTGGCGCTGAATTGCGACTGGCCGCCCGGTCGCTTGAGGAACACCACCAGATTCCGAGCGACCGCCAACGCCAGAGCGTGTCCCAGGTCCTCTTCGACCAGCGCCAGGGCAAGATCGATGCCCGCCGTGACACCGGCCGAGGTCCAGTAGCCATGGTCGTGGATGAAGATCGGATCGGGATCGACCCGTAACGCTGGGTATTGCCGGGCGAGAGCCTCGCAACTGTCCCAGTGGGTGACCACGCGGCGACCGTCCAGCAGACCGGTTGCCGCCAATAGAAATGCGCCACTGCACACCGAAGCGACGCGTCGGCTTGCAGCAGCGTGCTCATGCAGCCAGCGCACCAGTTGCGGGTCGCTGGCCGCCACCTGAACGCCACGTCCCCCGGCGACGATCAACGTGTCACTGCTTTCGCTGGCCGCAGGCAGAGGAAAGGTCAGCAAGCCCAGCCCTGCTGACGATTCGATGGAGTGGTCCTGGGCAGCGATCACCTTCATTTGATAAGGCACCGGCAGACCCTGTTGTTGGGCCTGAAGGTTGGCCGAGGCGAAGACTTGCAACGGTCCGCAGACATCCAGCAACTGAACGTTGGGGAACGCAAGAATGTGCACGGATCGTGGCTGATCGCTCATTAGCGTTATTCACATTGGTTGGCGTGAAAAGTGGGGTGTATGGCGTATCCGCCAAAGGCTAAACCGCTAGAGTTATCGCGTCTACCCCAACCTCAAGCGGACTTCATATGACCCTGCACATCGGCTTGCTCGTATTCCCAAAGGTGCAACAGCTGGACTTGACCGGTCCTTATGACGTATTCGCCTCGACGCCCGGTGTGACCGTGCACCTGATCTGGAAAGACCTCGAGGCACTCTATTCCAGCACCGGTCTGCAACTCCAGCCGACGCAGACTTTCACCGATTGCCCGCCCCTCGATGTGCTGTGCATTCCCGGCGGACAGGGTATCGACCCCTTGCTGGAGGATGAACAGACCCTTGCTTTCATCCGCGAACAGGCCCGGACTGTGAAATACCTCACGTCGGTCTGCACCGGCGCTCTGGTGCTGGGCGCAGCCGGGCTATTAAAGGGCAAGCGGGCGACGACCCACTGGGCCTCGCATGAATTGCTGGAGAGTTTTGGTGCGATCGCGGTGCATGAGCGGGTGGTCCGCGATGGCAACCTGATGACGGGTGGCGGAGTAACGGCGGGAATTGATTTCGCCCTGACGCTGGTAGGCGAACTGTTTGGAGAAGTGCAGGCGCAGACCGTGCAGCTGCAGCTGGAATACGCGCCTGCAGTGCCTTTCAATGCAGGTCATCCGTCAACTGCGCCCGCCGAAGTACTGGCTCTGGCCCGCGAGCGACTCAGGCAATCCATCGCCCAACGCCGCGCTATCGTGGCTCGGGTGGCAGCGCAGGGTTAGGTTTTTGCTACCGGGATTTCGTACCAGCCGAGAAACATGTCCAGTGTCGATTCAATAACCTCGGCTTGTTGTTCTGGACTCAATACCGGCTTGTTGATAGTCACCTGAGGCCAGAACGCAAAGCCCTTGAGCAGACCATGCATCTGGGTGGCGGCGAACGTCGGGTCGGCAGGCTTGAGACGGCCATCTGCCTGGGCGGCGCGGATCCATGCAGCGAAGGTTTCTTCGCGCTCATCCAGGCGCGCCAGCCAGACTTCCGCACGTTCGGGTGAATGAATGGTTGCCCCCAGCGCAACTCGCGCAAGGTCCAGGCAGTTGGTGTCAGAAAGCGTCTGCATTTTGGCCCGCAACATGCTGCGCAATTGATGGCGCAGTGTCACACCAGGCCGGTAGATTGAATCCGGAATCTCGCCGATACGGCACCAGAGTCGCTGGAGGATTTCCGCGAACAGTTCTTCCTTGCTGGGGAAATGGTTGTAGACGGTGCGTTTGGAAACCTCCGCTCGCGCGGCAATGCGGTCCATGCTGGTCACTTCAAACCCGGTGTCGCGAAACTCGGCAATGGCGGCCAGCACGATAGCTTCGCGTTTTCGGTCGGTGAGTCGCATAGGGGCAGTCATAGGTCTCGCTTCAAACAAGTGTTTTGATAAAAGTACACTCGGCAGTTTACTTGTCATCGCTGATGATGCAAGCTTAAAACTACACTGTGTAGTGTAAAAGCAGGTTACACATTATTTGCCTTTTCCGCTATTGCAAAGCGGCGGCGATGATGAGCAGCGCAGCAAACTCCCGGAGTCAGCAGACCATGACCAAGATCACAGAAAATTCGTCAGCTCAGTCTTTACCGACCCTGCAAAAGCACCAAGGGCGTTATCGCAACCCTGTGCCCATGAGTCGTATGGGTTTTTTCAAGACGCTGAGGATTTTCTGGAACATGGCTTTCAAAAAGCCATCGGTCACCCGTCCCTCGGGGGAAATTCCAGTGCAATCACTCACGCGCCAGCAGCTTCTGGCTGCGCCGGACTACACGGTCTATCGCCTTGGGCACTCCACGGTCTTGCTGAAAATGCGCGGGGTCTTCTGGCTCACTGATCCGGTGTTCGCCGAGCGTGCCTCGCCGGTGCAGTGGGCGGGTCCGCAGCGCTTCCACCAGCCGCCTATCAGCATTGAAGAACTGCCGCCGATCAAAGCGGTGATCCTGTCCCATAACCACTACGATCATCTCGACCACATGGCGATCAAGGCGCTTGAGGCGAAAACCGAACACTTTCTGACGCCGCTGGGCGTGGGCGATACCTTGATGGAGTGGGGCGTACCGGCGCACAAGATTCAGCAACTGGACTGGTGGCAATCCACCGAAGTGCATGGCATGCAGTTTGTCGCTACGCCTTCCCAGCATTTTTCCGGCCGCACGCTGCTGGACGGCAATCGCAGCCTGTGGGCGTCATGGGTCATGCACGATGAACATCAACGGATCTTCTTCAGTGGCGATACCGGTTACTTCGACGGTTTCAAAACCATCGGTGAGCAATACGGCCCATTCGACCTGACATTGATGGAAACCGGTGCCTATAACGTCGACTGGCCTGACGTGCACATGCAGCCCGAGGAAACCCTGCAGGCGCACATCGACCTTCGCGGTCGCTGGTTGCTGCCGGTCCATAACGGCACGTTTGATCTGGCCATGCACGCCTGGCACGAACCCTTCGACCGCATCATCGCGCTGGCCTGGGAGAAGAATGTCCTGATCACCACGCCGCAAATGGGGCAGCCGTTTTACGTCCAGTACCCGTGTCGCGGCACTGCCTGGTGGCTGGGCATGGAAGGTGTACGGGAAGTGCCTTCGGAGGATATCCGCGGTTTTCAGTACGTACGGCGCAATGCTTAATACCTTGTAAGCGCAATATGTGGGACCGAATTCATTCGGGAAGGCGGCATTTCAGACGATAGGTTAACTGAGGATGTACCGGCCCCTTCGCGAATGAATTCGCTCCCACTGAAACCGCGTTTCCAGGCCAGGATGAAAATCTGACGTGAACGCAGCGCGACCCTCAGCCCTGCTTCGGATCCGCTGGCGTACCCGGTCTCGGCTGCTCACCCTGTTCATTCATCTGCTTGTTCTTCTCGCCAATCTTCCCGGCATTTTCCGGTTTGTGGTCGAGGTCTTCGCGGTTCGATTCCTGATCTTTGTTTTGCTCGGTCATCACGGCATCTCTTGTTGTCTGTGGGCTGGTTTGTGGTCGTTAGAGATTGGGCAACACAGCACGCGCAAGATTCGCAATATTTTCCGGATTGATCGCATCTGATCCAGACCGTTGAGCGTTAATATCAGCACCCCCGCAGGCGCTTACGGGGAAATACATATCGCAACGAATCAGGTGAGTGGGGCAGCAGGGATGAAGAACTGGAACGCTATCAGGGTTTTATGGGGTGCAGTAGTACTGGCCTCGTCCTCTGCCGTGCATGCCTATACGGTGAATGAGTGCACCGAAAACTGGTACCCACTGGCAAAGCCTGGCGAGCGGAGTTATGAGCAGCATCCCGAGAAGAAAGGAATTTGCGTCGAACAGAAAATTACCGTGAAAGGCCGCCAACTGGTTGAGATTGGTGGCAAAGGGTACTTCATGACTGACTCGAAGAGAGAAAGTACGGCGTGCCCGCGCTCCGGTGATGGTGTGGGCATACCCATCCCCGCATGCATACTCCCATCAAAGATGCAGCGCAATGTCGTGCATGAAGAGCGGGGCTATCATCTGATGACGCCCCATGGCGCCGACTTGCGACGTTTGGGCGAGTCCTGGTATTCAACTGATGGCCGTACGGTGTTTCTCACTCCTGCCCCTATTGAAGGTGCGGACCCTGAAACTTTCCAGGCATTTGATACGTCGGGCGCTGATGAGCACGATGATTGGGCAAAGGATCGCAACCACATTTATCACGATGACAAGCCGATGCCGGACATGGCAGTGGGGGAGATGCAGTTCATAGGGCCCTTTGTGATTAATGCTGGCCGTGTATTCGAGGTCGTTCTTAGTAGCGTGAAAGAGAGACCCGATGTCCTGCCGACACTGACTATGCTTGCTCCCCAAAATTTAAACCATCTGAGTCTGGTCAGCGATGGGCGTCGTCTCTACCTGAGAGGAAAGGCTGTGAACAGCCTTAATGAACTCGATGGCTATTATGCACCTGACATCAAAACCTTATCTCCAACCTGTCCGGTAGCGGGTCATCCTGAACTTCGCTGCAAGGCGAATCATCCTCAGGTTTTCGATAACGGCCCAGAGTCACGCCTCGCCCTTGCAGGGAATGATGTGCTGTATTTTCGTGGAGTGAACGATGTGAAGCGCATCTCGAATGTGCCCGACCTGGTGTTCTTCAGGCCGGACAGTACGCCGTATGTTCTTGGGATCAGTGGGCAGCGCTTGTACACCATAAGCGGTCCTGGCACCTCACCGGTTGCAGGGCCATCCTTTCGTGGACGCATCAGCGGTCCGATAGCCGGAGCGCTGGTCGACGAGGAAGGCTTTATCACCTCGTTCCCGCAGTCGAATATCAAAAAGTGCTCTGCAAATTCTCGCGTTCCAGCCTGGCCGAAGGCGGGCGATTCGAGTCGTCTCGGCGCACTGCGACAACTGGCTGAGACAGAAACACCCGAAGGCTTTGCAGTGGCGCTGGAAAACGAGCGCTACCGCTATCTGTTTGTCAGCCGCGAGAAACGTAGCGCTGGCGATACCGTGATAGATCGCAACGATGGCCGACGCGTGCTTGCTGATTGTCGTCAGGACCAGGCGGGGCTCTAACCTCGCCGTCGCGCAGCAAACACAGTCTGTGTAGGAGCGCACGAGCACCGCGAGGCCGCGATAGCGGTGTATCAGAAAGACCACCATCGCTGGCCTCGTAACCTCGGTGAGCTCCTGCAGAAAAGTTTTTTAAATCAGATTGTTGTGTTTTCTTGATAGGCGCTTATCGAGGTTACGAGAGCCAGCGATGACGGCTTCTTGTCACAGGAATCCCGATTCGCCTGCCTATTGGTACAGGGCCTTCGTTCACATCCGAAATATCCCACAACACCTCTCGCATATCCCCGACTGACTCTCGGGTCATTAAACGGCAAAGTCCTGCGCTTTCTTTGGCCAAGGGTTTGCCATGCACGGTCAATCAGTGACGTCCGCCATTTCGCTGCCGGATGACTTCACTTGGGATAAGCCTGTCGGTCTCCTCCTGGATGCCATTCAGGTCAAAAACCTCCTTCGCAGCCTGTATGAGTGGTCGCCGGCCCCAGAAGCTCAGGTGCTTTACAACGGCACTCGATGGGCGAGCATCAGTCAGCTTTCCCCTTGCCTCGTTCGCATACGCGATGATCAGAATCCGATACTTCAGCAGTTTCTGGCCAACACTGCTGATAACTGGGGATACCTGCTTGTCAGTGACGGCTCATGGGAAGACCTGTTGGCGCACATGCGCTGGTTGACCAGTATTCGTCCTGCAGGGCATGACGATATGTATTTGCGTATTTCCAGTCCCGACGTGGCACATGCGCTTTTTGACCCGGAGCATAACCCGGGCGTTGAGGTTTTCGGACCCTGTCACACTGCATTGATTACTCAGCATCCCGTACCGGGATGGCGGCAACACCGACGACCAGGTGAAAGACCGTCATCATGTTTCGCTGAGTCATACGCGCCCAACGACGCGCAATGGGCTGCCCTTCAAATGACCGCCTACCGCATGTCTGTCAATGAGCTCTATTCGCACATGAGCCGTTTCTTCCCGCAGTACCTGGCTGACTTATCTCCAGAGCAACGTCTTGAACGTATCCACCAGATGGTTGCATCAGCCATTGAACGCGGTTTTCGAACCCGGCGAGAAATATGGCTGTACGCCAACGTGTTCGGTTTTTTGGGCGATGAAGGGCTTCAATCCCATCCGGATATCGTGGAGCTCCTGAACAGAAAATCTGACCTGACACCCCATCAGCGTGTCGATCGAGCAGCCAGTCTGGCGGCGCAGCGGAGTACCCAATGACTGACCTTCAGACCCCTCGTGGTCACTTGGCAAACCTGACGGCCAACGCGCAACACGTCGATGAACTTGACGCGGGCGGTATGTGCCCATTGATGAAACGCACCCTTCAGTTTTTGCCTCTTCGGTATGGCCTTGTAGAAAACCTTCAACCACCGAAAAGCTTCTTGGTACCGCACCATTTGCAAAGTCGACAAACCGGTATCCGCCTGCTACGCAATGGCTACTTGTACATCGTCGATGACGCCAGCGGTTACCTGCATGAATACCGCATAGAACAAGGCTCGTTGAGCAAACTTCTATGGAAAGGAGCAGAGGTCAGCGCTGATATCCGAACTCATTCGATCGGGGAACCCGAGTTGGTATTCCCTCGGCATAGCACCCTGTATGTAGCGTATTCAGAGTTTCAGTGGACGGCATACAAGTGTTCTCAGGTCATCGGTCAATTGCCTGAGCGTGAACACTTCATGCAGCGCGTCAGCCTTGAACAGGTGCAATGCGCAGATGCGGGAAAACATCTGCTGAATGAAAAGCAGGCACGCCAATGGCTGGCCGAAACCGTTGAAACCCTGCCAGCTCAAGACTTGCCTGATGGCGCAAACCCGGAGGAGAGCATTCCTTACAGTTGGGAGCATGAGGCATTGTTTCGCAGTACCTGGATTGAAGAACTGACAAGCCAGGTGAATGCGGCACACAAACATGATTTTCTGTTTCTAGTGGTTCGCGATGATATCGGCATCATGCTCGATCTGGCGACGGCGCAACTCAAATTGGCTGACTGGATCGGCCAGTGGAGCGAGCATGAGAACACTCAGCATCAATACCTGACGGGCGCTTACATCCAGGCCATGTATGAGGTGAATCAGAAGCGTCTTGAAAAGCTGGGCAGTGTGGACCCGCGCTACGAAGCACTCATCGACGATACCAATGACGCCGAGCGGGAAAAACTCTACGAATACCTGCGAGTGAAGCGCGACTATCGCGGTCCGGCAATCTTCGGTGACGAGCAAAGCTGGCGCAATCAGGCGCAAGGCAATCCGCTGGCCAAGGCGACAGTGGAGCTACTCGACACTCTCGGACAGTCGCGCTGGGAAACCCATCGCCCGGCAATCAACGATCTTGAAGTGGATACGTGGCATGCGCTGGGTGGCAAGGAAATCGGCGAGCGGGGTATTGATCAACTGGTGCATCGTGAGGCGATGCAACGCTTCATGCTCAAGCAACAGACATTACTGAGCCATTGGCACGGCCAACTCAAGCGTGTCCGTGCCGACCGCCTCAAGATGATTATCGAAGGTCACTTCCATCGCGCCGCGTGGTATTACGATTTCCGTCAGAGCGAGCAGATTCAGCATCGGTTGGAGCGAGAGTTCAACTGCGTGGCGGCGATCTGTGACGATGAGGCGTCCGTTCAGAAACTGCACGACTATCTGGAGAAAAATCCGCTCGTCCAGATCCCCGGCCTCGACACCTTGAATCTCGCAGACCAGACCGACGTGCAGAAAAAGCTCGCCGAGTTGAGTAACTTCAGCATCAAGCTTAGCGACGCCCCGGCAGTGGTTCGCGACATGGATTTGCTGGCCAATCAGTTCAACAGCCTGATGCGTCAGCGGTTGCCAAACTTCGACAATCTGAATACTCAATTTACGGGTTTGAGGAGTTTGTTAGGCAATGCCTATGATCCTGCTCGACAGATGAAAATGGCACATCAATTTGATCTTATTCGAAGAGATTTTCAGAGCAGCGGATCAATCGATCCAAACAATTTTATTCGTAATATCGGTTCCGTAGCTCGGCTGCGCTTACTCAGTGCCTATGCTTCCAGTGGACTGCAGCTACGCATCGCTTCCACCTCCGAGTACGATCAATTTGATCGTGATCGCCGCTCAGCACTGACCCTTCGAGACGAAATGAAGGAACTATATAAAGAACGTCGTGAAATGCTCAGGTACAAAACTAATGATGCAGATCCTTTGGGCTCTCGTAAGCGTATCAATGAGCATATTGGTGCTCTCCAGTACCAACTGGCTCCTATTGAGGAGCGCCTGAGTCTGGCACTGACGCCGGGTGGTGGAGCAGGCAAGTTCGGGCTGGCGCTCGGCAATATGGATCCACAACTCCTGGAAGAAATGCAGCGTACTGTCAGCGACTATCGAAGGACTGGGACCTTTAAGGAGCCGATACGTGGGTTGTTGACGTCGAAGGGGGATCAGATTGCAGCGGTGCTGTTTTTGATTCAAACAATTAAATTTATTGAGGTTTACTCAAAGATCTCATCGAAAGAAGACCTCGGGTGGAGAGACCTAATTGATTTAACAGATGCAGGGATTACCATGTCATCTGCTGGTTTTGCAGCGATTCAAGGCATATCGATTAACGTGCTGCAAGCCCATATCAGCCAGAGGTACAGTGCAAGTGGCAAGCTCGATACCTTGAGTCGCTTGGGTAAGTGGTCTGCATTCACCGGTTTGGGCGCTTTTGGTTTCGGGGTGGCTGCGGCATCTGCCGATTTCGGTAAGCATACTAAACAATGGTCAAACGCATTAGCAGAAGGTGACGGCAAAAAACTTGCTGCGACCTCGTTGCAAATGAGTGGCGACATAGTATTGGTTGGGACGAATGGGTGGGCGCTTAAACACACCGCCTCTATAACCCGAAGAATCATGCGTGAGCCTGCGAAGTTGCGTGCGCTGTCTTGGGCGCAGCACAGTTCTTCGCTGGTCGGCATTGCAGCCAGAGCAAATTTGATCGGTATCGCTGCCACCGGCCTTCAGCTTTCCGGGGAGGCGTTGTACAACTACTTCAATCTCGACTCACTGAAAAAGTGGGTTAGAGGCAGTATCTGGGGGCGGGAGAATCTTGGCCTGACTCTCGATGAAAGCAGGGGGAAGCTGGCCGGGATCGTTCAGCAACCCTTATGCCAGCTGGTGCGTACCCGGCACAGTGTCGAGTTGCGCCTGACGTTTCCGGGCATCCGCAGTGCGGACCTGGATCGTCGCAACGTGTGGATCGAAGCTCATCAGCGCCATAAGGAGCCGGGCCTTTCACGGGGGCTGCAAAATCCTGTTTATTGGTCGAAATGCACCGAGGTACTGGTCAGCCAGTTTAGGCGTGTTGATCGTCCTGATGCGGCGCTGGTTTTGTGTCTGGATCTGCGCCCCTTGATGACGGACTACTTCGGGCTGGCCCTGGCGGTCAGCTACGAACTTGAAGAGCACCGCGGGATCAGCCATCGCTGTACCTTTTACGTTGTGGATCTGCACCGCAAGCTGATCGAGGATCGTTGGCAGGAGCGAATCGGCACTTTTACCTATAAAGCAGAAACAGAAGAGTCGAGGCAACTTAAGCCCTCAGAGCCTTGGCTGCTTAGGGGTATTGATCTGGTAAAGCCTAATGCTAGGTAAACTGTTTAAACGCAAAGCCGACCACCCACCGCCATCGGCTCATGATTTAGATACCTTGCGACCCAAAGTCGGTGAAGTTCGCAAGACGGCTTTCGAGGAAACCCTGTATCTGGCTCCCTTACCGGTTTATACCGGCCAGTTGCCGGTGAGTATTCATGATTTCTCGGAAGTGAACGATGTATACCTTCAAGTAGGTGGAGATAATAGAGGCATGGTGTGGCAGGCAAAGTTACTTGCTTGGGTTATTTGGATTGCAATCATTATTCTGGTTGGAATACCTGTTTGGATTGCGACGTTTGTTTATTTTTTTGGCGTGGAGAGCCCCAGCAATACGTTCTCCAGAATTTTAATTTTGGGACTTCAAGTTGTTTGGACCTATTATCTGCCGGGGGTATGTCTAATGGTGGGGATTTTTGTACATACCATAATTTCCCAAACCCGAGAACAAGCAAGACAGTACCCATTACGCTTCAATCGTCAGCGTCGAGAAGTCTGCTATGTCAGCAGCGATACCCACGAAGTCCTGATAGTGCCTTGGGAAAAGGTAACGGCCTGGGTGTCGCAAGGGGAGATGGTTAGCCAATACGGGTCCACGGTTTTCTTTACCTTTGGTCTTGCGCTGGAAAATGAAGAGACGGAAATGGTACAGCCTTTGTTGCTTGGCAAACCCAGCCAGGCCCACGCCATAGGGACCTGGGAAGCCATTCGGCAATATATGGAACATGGCGTGCCCGAGGACGAATACGATGTGTGGCAGCGTCTTTCCCATGGCCGTGCCTACACGGAATATGAGCTTCGTCCTTATGAGGGCCTGCACACCTGGGAAGTCGAAAAGCTCTTGAAAGAGGAAGAAGGGGGTCTGCACTGCAGCTTCAGCGATGAGCGCCGTGCTGAGATTGGTTTCTCCCCCCGTACCCGCTGGCCCCTACGCCGCTGGTACATCTGGCGTGTACTCAGCTTCTGGAAAATGCCCTACATGATCGCTGAGTGGGGCCATAAAGCCGGCACTCCCTATATCCCGGAAAAAGTCCGCGAGTGGTCAGCGCCCATTCCTCCAGACCAATGGGCCAAATCTAGCGCCGAACTGCAACGAGCGACAAAAATTGTTGAGCAGGCCATGAACAGGAAAAAGAACAAGCTGGACTTCCGTTCGGCCTGCCAGTTGATCGGGGGCAGGTAAACGGTGAACTTACTGTCAATCAAACCCGATCCGTCATCGCCGCCAACGCCACCGAAGTCGCCGCCGTCCGCGTTTCCACACCCAGCTTTATGTAGATATGTTCCAGGTGCTTGTTCACGGTCCGAGGGCTGAGTTGCAGGATGTCGCCGATGTCTTTGTTGGTCTTGCCGCAGGACACCCAGCGCAGCACTTCGATTTCCCGTTCGGTGAGCTGGAAGCGGCTGGAGAGTTTGCCGTAGGCGGGTTTGTCGTCGAAGCCCAGGCTGGCGGATTGCGAGGCGCTGCGGGCGGATTGCAGTATGCGTGCGGTACGCAGATGGGAGGCGACTCGGGCTAGGACTTCGTCGCAGACGATGGGTTTGGTCACGTAGTCGATGGCCCCGGCTTCGAAGCCTTTGACGACGTGTTCGCTGTCGGTGAGGGCGGTCATGAACAAGATCGGGATGTTGGCGCTTTCTGGCTGCGCTTTGATCCGGCGGCAGGTTTCGAAGCCGTCCAGGCCGGGCATCATGGCGTCGAGCAGGATCAGGTCCGGGCGTCGGCGCTGAATACGGTTCAGTGCGCTGCTGCCGTCCAGGGCCACCAGCACCATGTAACCGGCTTCGTCCAGCGCGTCGGAGAGCAGCGCGAGATTATCCGGGGTGTCGTCGACGATCAGGATGATGCCGTTGTCAGCGGGTTGGGTCGGGGCGTTCATTGAGGGCCTCCTTCAGTTGCAGGCTGAGTTCATCCAGACGAAAGCCCTTTGCAAGGTTTCGCAGGTCGGCGATGAAGCTGGCGCTGGTGACGCTTTCACGTTCAATGGCATCGAGTTTGGCTTGAATGCCGCGCACATAACCCAGGCCGCACAGCTCGTACAGATCCAACAGGTCCTGGCGGGGCGGCAGTGTCCACGGCGTTTTGACCACCGACGTTGTGCGCAAGCGACGCAGCCATTGCAGTTGCAAGTGGTGTTGAATGCGGTCCAGCAGTTGCTGGATGTGTACCGGTTTGGCGAGATAGTCGTCGCAGACCTCCGGCAGGCTGCGCTCTTTGTCGTCGGTGAACGGGTTGGCGTTGGCGGAAATAATAATGATCGGTGCCAAAGACAGGGCATTGCGACGGATCAGGCGGCTGGTCTCCCAGCCGTCCATGTCCGGCATCGACAGGTCCATGAGAATCAGGTCCGGGTGCAGCAGCGATACCTGACGAATTGCTTCCTGACCGTTCGCCGCCTGGGCCACTTCAAAACCCAATGGCGCGAGCATGCCGCTGATGACCTTGCGATGCTCAATGTGATCGTCCACCACCAGAATCAGCCGTCGCTCGCCCTCATAACCCATGACGTCGTGATCCACATGGATCACCGCCTTGGGCACGCGCACTTCGGAGAGAAACAACCGGACCTGAAAGCGCGTGCCTTCGTCGGGCTGGCTGGTAACGGACAAGGCGCCGCCCATCAACGAGGTGAGCATGCGAGTGATGGTCAGTCCCAGGCCGACGCCGTTGTCCTGACGCACCAGACCGCCGCGTTCGAAGGGCTGGAAGATCCGGTCGATCTGCTCGGGAGCAATACCGATGCCGGTGTCGATGATGTCAAAAATCGCCGTTTCCCGGCGGTAACTGACCAGCAGGCAGACTTCGCCGCTGTCGGTGAAATTCACTGCGTTGCCCAACAGATTAATCAGGATTTGCCGCACGCGTTTTTCGTCGCCGCGTACCACCGCTGGCATGCGGCCTTCCACATGGAGACGGAAGGTCAGGCCTTTTTCCCGCGCTGTCGGGGCAAACATTTGTTCCAGATCGTGAAGGAATTCCTGAAAGAGAATTTCCGACGGTTCAAGGCGTAGCTTACCGGCCTCGATTTTGGCGACATCAAGTAAGCCGTCGATCAACGACAGCAAGTGCGAGCTGCTGCGCAGGATGGTCGCAAGCGGGTCTTGCTGATGGGCCGGGGTTGCGGGATCGCGTTGCAGTATCTGGGTGAACCCGAGAATGCTGTTCAGTGGGGTGCGCAGTTCGTGGGACAGGCCCGTGACATAGCGACTCTTGGCGGCGTTGGCTGCTTCCGACGCTTCCTTGGCTTTTTGCAACGCCTGGTCAGTTTTGTCGTGGGCGTCGATTTCCTGCATGAGCAAGGCAGTCTGGCGGTCCGATTCTTCCAGCGCGACGCGACGGCTTTCCCGGGTCAGCACCACCCACCAGGCCAGAATGCCGGCGAACACGCAGAGGGTGAAGAATGCCTTGAGGAACGCGAGAAACAGCGTGTGATGCACGGCGGGGGACTGGTCGATCAGGCTGTGGGAAACTTGGCCATAGATCACCGCCAGGGCTCCGGAAATGGTCAGCAGCAACACGGTCAGCAAGCCGAGGTATTGCGCCAGGCGGGTATGCAGGTATTGCAGCGGCAGTTTCGGCAGCAGTTTGCTGATCACGTCTTCGAACTGCATCGACAGCCGTGCGCGGCTCTTGCACTGATCGGCGCAGCGGGCGTCCAGCGAGCAGCACAACGAGCAAATGGGCGAGCTGTAGGCCGGGCAGTAAGCCATGTCCGGCGTTTCGAATTCGTTGCTGCACAGGCCACAACGCAGGCTGGTCTGTTGACCCAGGGGGAAGAGTTGCAGCGGGTCGCTGGTGCGGGCGATGTAGTACTTGCCTTGCGTCCACCAGGCGATCAACGGTGCGGCAATCAACGCGGTGGTCAGGGAAATCAGCGGCGGGGCGGCCTGAGCCAGTTCGCCGAACGCCCCGAAATGGGCACAGATCGAAAGCAGCGAGGCAATCGACATGGCGCCGACGCCGACGGGATTGATGTCGTACAGGTGCGCACGCTTGAATTCGATGTGTTTCGGCGAGAAGCCCAGCGGCTTGTTGATCACCAGATCGGCCACCAGCGTGCCGATCCAGGCAATCGCTACGTTGGCGTAGAGGCCCAGCACTTGTTCGATGGCGTCGAACACTCCCAGCTCCATGAGGATCAGGGCGATGGCGACGTTGAACACCAGCCACACTACGCGGCCCGGATGGCTGTGGGTGACGCGGGCAAAGAAGTTCGACCAGGCCAGCGAGCCGGCGTAGGCATTGGTCAGGTTGATTTTGATCTGGGAAATGATCACGAACAGCACCATGGCTGCCAGCGCCCACTCCGGCGAGCTGAACACATAGCGGAACGCCACGAGATACATCTGCGTCGGTTCTGCGGCCCGTTCGATGGGCACTTCGTGTTGCAGAGCGAGAAAGGCCAGAAAAGCACCGGCCATGATTTTCAGCGCGCCGGGGATGATCCAGCCAGGCCCGGCCATTAGCAGAGCGGCCCACCAGCGTTTACGATTTTTGCGGGTCTTTTCCGGGAGAAAGCGTAAATAATCGACCTGTTCGCCGATTTGCGTCACCAACGACAGCGCGACGCTAAACGCTGCACCAAAGAACAGCAGGTTGAAGGTGCCACCTTCGCCCTCGCGCCCGGCAAAGGTCGTCAGGTCAGTGAGCGCTTCGGGGTTTTTCCAGATGACGAAGATGTACGGCACCAGCAGCAATGTCAGCCACAGCGGCTGCGACCACATCTGCAAACGGCTGATCAGGGTGATGCCGTACGCCACCAGCGGGATGATGATGATCGAGCAGATGACGTAGGCCATGGCCAGCGGGATCTGGAAATACAGCTCGATTGCCAGGGCCATGATCGCCGCTTCCAGGGCAAAGAACAGGAAGGTGAAGCTGGCGTAGATCAGCGACGTAATCGTCGAGCCAATGTAGCCAAAGCCGGCGCCCCGGGTCAGCAAGTCCATGTCCACGCCGTAGCGGGCCGCGTAGTAGCTGATGGGCAGGCCGGTCAGGAAAATCACCAGCGCCGTGGCAAGGATCGCCCACAAGGTGTTGGTGAACCCGTAACTCATCACCAGCGCACCGCCGATGGCCTCCAGCGCCAAAAACGAAATCGCCCCGACAGCGGTGTTGGCGATGCGAAATTCCGACCATTTGCGGAAGGATTTTGGGGTGAAACGTAGGGCGTAATCCTCCATGGTCTCGTCGGCGACCAGGCTGTTGTAATCGCGGCGTACCTTGACAATGCGTTGAGAGCCGGAGGGTCGCACGGTTGATTTCCTGAAAGGTTATTGAGTTGCCGACAGCAACTTCCGTGCCTGTGAGTTGAACCTCCGTTGTTCCTGACGCGGCGCTGATCTTGTGGGAGCGAATTCATTCGCGAAGAGGCCGGTACATCCGCAGCTCATTTATCGCTTCAAATGCCGCCTTCCCGAATGAATTCGGTCCCACAGGTAACTCATGAACCTGTGGGAGCCGGGCTTGCCCGCGATAAGACTGGAAGCGATCCGAAGTGAACCGCGTCCAGCCTGATCGCGGGCAAGCCCAGCTCCCACATGAGATGGCATCCCCCTGTCTACAGCGGATCGGGCTCCGCTCACACGGGCGCAATCATCCACTTTTTTACGCAATCCGACCCTACGTCAAATGACGTAGCCCGGTACGTCATGGTGCGTATACCGGGTTTTGTTCGCCGACTTCATGCTTGCCGCTACCTCGCCACAGTGCCTTGCGGACTGTGGGGGCCCACAAGCACAGGAGCGGGAACATGGATTCACGACTGACAGGCGCCAAAAGGTTTTTGCCACGTCGATTGACGCTGGGCGCTGCTGCGCTTTCGCTGATGGCGGCAGGGGTGTTCGGGCAAGTGGCGGTGGCCGATGACGCCAACACCACCGGGCTTGCCGTGACGGCCACCGAAGTGACCGTCGGCCAGTTGCACTCGGCCACCGGCACCATGGCGATTTCCGAGACCGGTTCGATTCAGGCCGAGCGTCTGGCCATCGATCAGATCAACGCCTCGGGCGGCATCCTCGGTCGGCAGATCAAAGTCGTGCAGGAAGACGGCGCATCTGACTGGCCGACCTTTGCCGAGAAAGCCAAGAAGCTGCTGGTCGGCGACAAAGTCGCGGCGGTGTTCGGCTGCTGGACCTCGGCCTCGCGCAAAGCCGTGTTGCCGGTGTTCGAAAAAGAAAATGGCCTGCTGTACTACCCGACCTTTTATGAAGGCCTGGAACAGTCGAAAAACGTGATTTATACCGGCCAGGAAGCCACCCAGCAGATCCTTGCCAGCCTCGACTGGATCGCCAAGACCAAAGGCGCCAAGACCTTCTACCTGATCGGTTCGGACTACATCTGGCCGCGCACCTCCATGAAGATCGCCCGCAAACACATTGAAAACGTGCTCAAAGGCACGGTGGTTGGCGAGGACTACTACCCGCTGGGCAATACTCAATTCGGATCGCTGATCAACAAGGTCAAGCTGAAGAAGCCTGACGTGGTGTTCGCAGCTGTGGTCGGTGGCTCCAACGTTGCCTTCTACAAACAGATGAAAGCCGCAGGCGTGACGGCTGAGAAACAGAACCTGCTGACCCTGTCGGTGACCGAAGACGAATTGCTGGGTATCGGCGGCGAAAACATGAAGGGCTTCTACGCCTCCATGAAGTACTTCCAGAGCCTCGACAACCCCAACAACAAAGCATTTGTTGACGCCTTCAAAGCCAAATACGGCAAGGATTCGGTGATGGGTGACGTGACCCAGGCCGCTTATCTGGGCCCATGGTTGTGGAAAGCGGCGGTGGAGAAGGCCGGCAGCTTCGACATCGACAAAGTGGTCGCCGCATCACCTGGCATCGAGCTGAAAACCGCGCCCGAAGGCTACGTCAAGGTTCACGAAAACCATCACCTGTGGAGCAAGACCCGCATTGGTGAAGTGCAGAGCGACGGCCAGTTCAAGGTGATCTACGAGTCGGACCTGATCGAGCCGAATCCGTTTCCGAAGGGTTACCAGTAACAGCTTACGAAACCCCGTAGGAGCGCGCTTGCCCGCGATAAGGTCGGAACGACCTTCCAGCTGTAGTGCGTTCACCATTTTTGCGACTGCTTCGCAGCCGATCGCGGGCAAGCGCGCTCCTACAGCTTTTAATCCTCGGAGACCATCATCATGGAATGGCTATCGGAATTTGGTGCCATCGCGGCCATGCAGGGGTTCAACGGGTTATCCGTGTTCTGCGTACTGCTGTTGATGGCCCTGGGGCTGGCGATTATTTTTGGCCAGATGGGCGTCATCAACATGGCCCACGGTGAATTTCTTACCATCGGCGCGTACACCACCTACGTCATGTCCAGCCTGACGTTGCAGTACATGCCGTCCATGCAGCCTTATTACTTTTTCTTCGCCATCGCGTTGTCGTTCGTGGTGGCCGGTGCCGTCGGCTGGGTGGTCGAATCGGTGATGATCAGCCGTTTGTACCATCGCCCACTGGATACCTTGCTCGCCACTTGGGGGTTGTCGCTGGTGATGCAGCAAGCCTTTCGCTCGATCTTCGGTGCCCGGGAAGTCAGCGCCACGCCGCCTGAATGGCTGATGGGCTCGGTCAGCCTCAGCGATGCCATCGAGATTCCTCGTAACGGCCTGTTCGTCATGGGCCTGACCATTCTGCTGACCGCGACGATTTTTCTGATGCTGTACCGCACTCGCTGGGGCCTGCATGTGCGTGCCACGGTGCAGAACCGGATCATGAGCCGTGCAGTGGGGATCAATACCCGCAAGGTCGACCGCATGACGTTTGCCCTTGGCTGCGGAGTCGCCGGAGTCGCCGGTGCTGCGTTCACCACCATCGGCTCCACCGGGCCAACCGCGGGTTCGCTGTACATCGTCGACACCTTCCTGGTGGTGGTTTTTGGTGGCGCGCAAAGCCTGTTCGGCACTATCGCGTCGGCGTTTGCCATCGCTCAGACCCAGTCGATTTCCGAATTCTTCATGAGTGGTTCCATGGCCAAGGTGCTGACCCTGTCAGCCGTGATCCTGATTCTACTGATGCGCCCGCAAGGGTTGTTTTCCAGCAAGGTCCGTAAATGAACGTGCACGAAATTAAGGCGGCCCCATGAATGCTCTGAACAAAATGCTCGGCGGCAAGCAAGGCGTGGTTGGCCTGCTGATCCTGGCCGCGCTGATTCTGGTGGTGTTCCCGCTGACGCTGGACGCCTTCAGGCTGAACATGGTCGGCAAATACCTGACCTACGCTTTTGTCGCTGTTGGCCTGGTGCTGTGCTGGGGCTACGGCGGGATTCTCAGTCTCGGCCAAGGCGTGTTCTTCGGCCTGGGCGGGTACTGCATGGCGATGTTTCTCAAGCTGGAAGCATCGGACCCGGAAAGCACCAAAATCCAGTCCACCCCCGGCATTCCTGACTTCATGGACTGGAACCAGATCACCGAACTGCCTTGGTTGTGGGTGCCGTTTCACAGCTTCACGTTCACGGTGATTGCAGTGATCGGCGTGCCGGTGATTCTCGCCCTGGTGATCGGGCTGGCGATGTTCAAACGTCGGGTGGGCGATGTGTATTTTTCCATCGTGACTCAAGCCATCGCGCTGATTCTTACCGTGCTGATCATTGGCCAGCAAGGGTTGACCGGCGGCGTCAATGGCATCACCGATCTGAAGACCCTGCTGGGTTGGGACATCCGTGGAGACGGGGCGAAACTGGCTTTGTACTTCATCAATGCAGGGCTGCTGCTGGTCTGCATTCTGATCGGTAAATTCATCCTCGCCTCCAAGCTCGGCCGACTGCTGATGGCCATGCGCGACAAGGAAGAGCGGGTGCGTTTTTCCGGCTATGACGTGGCCAGTTTCAAGATCTTCGTGTTCTGCGTGGCGGCAGCGTTCTCGGCCATTGGCGGGGCGATGTTCGCCTTGCAGGTGGGCTTCATGTCGCCATCGTTCGTGGGCATCGTGCCCTCCATCGAAATGGTGATCTTTGCCGCCGTAGGCGGGCGCATGTCCTTGCTCGGCGCGGTGTACGGCTCGCTGCTGGTCAACTACGGCAAAACCTATTTTTCCGAATCCTTCCCTGAGTTGTGGCTGTACCTGATGGGTGGCCTGTTCATCGCGGTGGTCATGTACTTCCCCAACGGCCTGGCCGGTTTGTGGGAAAGCCACGGCCGCAAATGGCTCGCCCGAGTGCGCGGCAAGCCTGCGCCGGTGCTTGAAAAGCCGCATATCACACCGGTTCAGGCCATGCCGAAAGCCAGCGTCACGCCACTGGAGACTCAGCCATGAACAGCCCGACTGGCTTTCAAATGAACAAACCAGTGCTGGCGATCGAAGGGCTGACCGTGTCTTTCGACGGTTTCAAGGCGGTGGACGACCTCAATCTGTACATCGACCGCAACGAAGTGCGGGTGGTGATCGGTCCCAACGGCGCTGGAAAAACCACCGTACTGGATCTGATCTGCGGCAAGACCCGGGCCATGGGCGGCAGCATCCAGTTCGAGGGCCGGGAACTGACCAAAATGCATGAGTACGACATCGTCCGGGCCGGGGTCGGTCGTAAATTCCAGACCCCGTCGATCTACGACAACCTGAGCGTGTTCGAAAACCTGGAAATGTCTTTTCCGGCAGGGCGCTCGGTGTTCGGCGCGCTGTTTTTCAAGCGCTCCGATGAAGTGGTGGCGCGCGTCAGAGACGTTGCGGCGGACATCTTCCTCGGTGATCTGCTTGAACAGCAGGCGGGCTTGCTCTCCCACGGCCAGAAACAGTGGCTGGAGATCGGCATGTTGCTCATGCAAGACCCACAACTCTTGATGCTCGACGAGCCGGTTGCCGGGATGAGCGTCAGTGAGCGTTCGCAGACGGCCGAGTTGCTCAATCGGATCAGTCAGGGCCGCTCGGTGCTGGTTATCGAGCACGACATGGAGTTCGTCAAAAGCATCGCCCACAAGGTCACGGTGCTGCATCAGGGCAAGGTGCTGGCTGAAGGCAGCATGGAGTCGGTGCAGAACAACCCGAAAGTCATTGAAGTTTATCTGGGCCACTAATCAGGAGCGCGGCATGTTCAATATCAATCAGCTGGCGTGTGGTTATGGCCAGAGCCAGATCCTTCATGGCCTGGACCTCAGCGTCGAGAAGCAGGAAATCGTTGCGGTCATGGGCCGCAACGGCATGGGCAAGACCACGCTGTTCAAAAGCCTGATGGGCATCCTGCCGCAATGGGGCGGGCAGGTGCAGGTCGAGGGTGTGGACGTGTCGGCCATGGAAACCCATTCGCGGGTTGAGCACGGCATGGCTTATGTGCCGCAGGGACGAATGATTTTCCCGGCCATGAGCGTGCTGGAAAACATCCAGACCGGCTTGCCTGCATCGGCTCGCGGCGTCGTGCCGGAAGATTTGTACGCGTTGTTCCCGGTGCTCTACGACATGCGCGGCCGCCGTGGCGGCAACCTGTCCGGCGGTCAGCAGCAACAACTGGCGATCGCCCGTGCGCTGGCGACCAACCCCAAGGTGTTGCTGCTCGATGAGCCAACCGAAGGTATCCAGCCGTCGATCATCAAGGACATCGCCCGCACCCTGAAAGAGATCCGAACCTTGCGCAACCTGACCATCGTGGTCTCCGAGCAAGTGCTGTCGTTCACCCTGGAAATCGCAGACCGGTTCCTGGTGATCGAGAAGGGCCGCTTCGTGATTGAAGAGACCCGGGCCAATGTCGATGAAGCGACGATCAGTCGGTATTTGTCGGTGTAGTCATCCCCAAGATATGTAGCGTTTGATCAGGCGCCATCGCGAGCAAGCTCACTCCTACAGGTGAGTGCATTCCAACTGTAGGAGTGAGCTTGCTCGCGATGGCGTCAGTACAGCCAACCGAGGAACCCCAGGAGAAACGCCATGACCGAAACGCTGATCAAAGTCGACCTCAACCAGCCTGCCACTGAAAACGAGAACATCCACAACCGCTGGCACCCGGACATTCCGATGGCAGCCTGGGTCAAGCCGGGGGATGACTTTATCCTCGAAACCTATGACTGGACCGCAGGTGCGATCAAGAACGATGACGACGCCAGCGACGTGCGCGACGTGGACCTGTCCACCGTGCATTACCTGTCCGGCCCCATTGGCGTGCATGGCGCTGAGCCGGGTGACTTACTGATCGTAGACCTGCTGGACATCGGCGCGCGGGCCGATTCCCAATGGGGGTTCAACGGGTTCTTTTCCCGGCAGAACGGCGGTGGCTTTCTGACCGATCATTTCCCTTCGGCACAGAAAGCCATCTGGGACTTCAAAGGCATGATGACCAGCTCCCGACACATTCCCGGTGTGGAATTCGCCGGTCTGATTCACCCTGGCCTGATCGGCTGTCTGCCGGATCACAAGATGCTCGCCGAGTGGAACAAGCGCGAACAGGAACTGATCGACACCAACCCGACCCGCGTACCGCCACTGGCCAACCCGCCCCATGCGAAAACCGCGCACTTGGGCAAACTCAAAGGCCCGGCTCGGGACATGGCTGCCGCGACCGGCGCTCGTACCGTGCCGCCTCGTGAACACGGCGGCAACTGCGACATCAAGGATTTGTCCCGTGGTTCGAAGGTGTTCTTCCCGGTGTATGTGGACGGCGCGGGCCTGTCGGTGGGCGATCTGCACTTCAGCCAGGGCGATGGCGAGATCACCTTCTGCGGCGCTATCGAAATGGCCGGCTGGGTGCACATGCGGGTTGAGCTGATCAAGGGCGGCATGGAGAAGTACGGCATCAAGAACCCGGTCTTCAAACCGAGTCCTATTGTGCCCACGTACAACAAGTACCTGATCTTTGAAGGTATCTCGGTGGACGAATCAGGCCAGCAGCACTACCTGGACGTCAACATTGCGTATCGCCAGGCGTGCCTGAACGCAATCAACTACATGACCAAGTTCGGCTACTCACCGGCTCAGGGTTACGCGTTGCTGGGTTCGGCACCGGTGCAGGGACATATCAGCGGCATTGTCGATATCCCCAACGCCTGCGCGACGTTGTGGCTGCCGACCGAGATCTTCCAGTTCGACATCAACCCGAACGCCAACGGCCCGACCAAATTCATTGATGGGCTGGTTGATTTGCCGATTGCTTACGATTTGTAGCGGCGGTCTTCATTCGGCGGGACCTGTGATGCAAAACCTGTGGGAGCGAATTCATTCGCGAAGGCGGTGGTGAATGTGCCGACGTCTTCCCGGATGAATCCGGTCCCACAGATTGAGATAACGACCGGAGCAAATCTATGCCCCTATACGAATTCGATTGCCCCAGCTGTGGGGATTTCACAGCCCTCAAGCCCATGGCCGAAAGCGGTGCGCCGTGCGCCTGCCCGGATTGCGGCGAATCGAGCATGCGGGTGATCTTGTCTGCGCCCGGCTTGAGCACCGTGTCAGGCAACAAACGTCGCGCCATCGAGACCAATGAACGCAGCGCCCACGCCCCGAAAACCGTTGCCGAATATCAGGACAGCAAACGCCACCCGAGCGGCTGCAGTTGCTGCGGACCGAGCAAGCCCGTCGTGCCCACTAAAACCAACCCCCATGCTCTGAAAGGCAAAGCGGCAGGGCGGCCGTGGATGATCAGTCATTGAAGTTAGCTTGCCGGGCTGGGCACCCGAACCTTTGGGAGATTCTATGTTGGCCTGCAAACCTGTGGGAGCGAGGCTTGCCCGCGATGCAGACGACTCGGTTTGTCAGCTACACCGTGTCATCGTTCATCGCGAGCAAGCTCACTCCTACAGGTGAGTACCAATATTTGTGAGCGGTGCCTTGGCCGAGCCTCATCCGGACAGGACGATAAACGATAACGCAGTGCAGTCTTCCAGCCTCGTCTCATGTATCGCGGGCAAGCCCGGCTCCCACAAAAGCATCGTGTCAAAAGGGTCAATTGCGCCAAGGCCTCAGCCATACCGCGAGGCCAATCAACAACAATGCGCCATACGCACAACTCAACCCCAATTGCAGCCAGGTGTTGCTGATCGGGTGCAGCACCAGCGCCGCGATCAGCATGGCCGCGGCGCCCAGCGCCCACTGGCTTTGCCAGGGGACAAACGTCAGCAATTGTTGGCGACGCATCAGCAGCAGGCCGGTCATGATTGCGCCGATCAGTGCTGCAATGGCGATGCCGATCAGACCGAAGAAAAACGGCAAAACACCCAGCAGCAGGGCGTTGCACAGGTTGCCGATCAGCTCGCAGTTCAACGGCATGCGGGTATCGCCAGCCGCGTAAGCGTAACGCGCAAGCAAGGCATTCCAGGCACCGAACATCAGCGGTACGGCGAACCAGGCGAGCAGTTCCGGCAACGGTCCGTCATGGGCCAGGGTTGGTAGCAGCAATACCACCAGCGCCCCGGAAGCGCCGATCAGGCCGGCGATGGCGGGCAGGGTCAGCAACGTGGCGCTGCTCAGGCCCTTGCGCAGCAGCACCAGACGCTGATCGGCAGCACTGCCGCTCATCAAACCCAGCAGCACCTGATTGAGACTCATCAAGGCAATCAGCGGCAGGTTGATCAGCTTGCGCGCCAGGTTGATCCACGTCACGGCACCTTCGCCCAGCAACGAAGCGACCATTCTTTCCAGCAGTGCCAGACCCTGACTGGCGAGGTTACTGCTCAGCAGCGGCCCGATGCGCTGCAGCAGTTCCCGACCGATGCCGGGTTCAGCCTGCCAATGCCAGGGTTTCCAGCCCATGCGATATAACGTCGGCAGCAGCGTGCCGGGCATCAGTAAGCTGCCCAGCACGCAAGACAATGCCAGGCCGACTGGCGTCGCTGCATGGCTGGCGACGGCGAGGTAGATCACCGGTGGCAGGTTGAACAGCAACGAACCCAGCCCGGCCATGACGAAACGCGAGCGCGCCTGTAGCGGTACACACAGCAACGCGTGCAAGAGAAAGCCCGGCGCGCACCATGCCAGCCATTGCAGGCTGCCGCCCGCCAGCGCGTAACCACTGGCATCCAGCCCAGGCCCCACGCCACGCACCCACAGCGGTGCACCAAGACTCAACAGCAGCGCCAATGCCAGACCACAGAGCAGCAATCGTGGCGCCAGGGCATTCAGCCAGCGCTGTTGGGCGAGCAGGTCTCGCTGTTGATACAACGGCAACGCAGCCGCGCTCAACAATCCGGCAGCCAGGGCCATGCGCAACGCTTCTGGAAGAAACATCGAGACCAGAAACGCGTCGCTTTGCGCGCCCGCCCCCCAAGCGGCCACCAGCAGCCATTCCCGGGCAAATCCGGCAGCCAGCCCGGTGAGCGTGGCGAGCGTGAGCCACAGCGTTGAACCCAGCATGCATCAGCCTCAGTGAAACAAAGCGAACAGGCCTTTGCCGCCCACTTTGTAATTGAGGCCACGGGCACGTTCGCCTTTGATTTCGGCGTTCGGGCCGCTGACGATGGCGTAGGGCGGGATGGGTTTGGAGACCACGGCAGCGCCGCCCACGACGGCACCTTCACCAATGTCAGCGCCGAAAGAGAGCAGGGCGCGGCTGCAGATCCAGGCATAGTCATGAATGCGCACCGGCCCGCCGACTGCCCAGAATTCCGGTGCCTGCAGGTCATGACCGCCTGCGATGATCAGCACGTGGGACGCGACGGTTACGTGGTCGCCGATGATCAAACCGCCTCGCGCATCCAGCTGACAATGCCAGCCGATGGTGGTGTCTTCACCGATGCGCAAACTGTCGACACCAAGGATTTCGGTGTTGCGCCACACGCTGGAGCCCTTGCCGATTTTAGCCCCGCCAATACGTAGCCAGGTCAGGCGCAAGGTGTGGCTGGGGATTTTGCAGATCAGAATGTTGTAAGCCTGTTCCCACGTGCGCAGCATGCGGTCGCGCAGGGTGGGCCAGTTGATTCCGTACAGCGGAATCAACGCGCCGGGCATTTCCGTGGCCAGCAAGCGATAGAAGCGTCGGGCCAGCGGGTGTTCAATACGCGGCTCGATATTCAGGTAGCTGATGAACGACAGCGTGCGGCCCTTGATCGTGGTTTCAAAGCACACGTCGTGACTGAGCATCCATTCATAAGCGCTTTGCAGCTCTTCAAGCTCAACGCCCATTTTGCGCGCGTACTCAGGCAAGGCCAGGTGCAGGTCGTGGGAGTGCATCAGACGGTGTTTCATGATTTGATTTCCTGCTCCGGTAAGGCGTGTCGAACGAGGGCCGCCTGGCTTTTCAAGCGTTTTGCCTCATGCAGATTGATACCCAGCATCAGCCAGAACACGGCGATGAGCACGCTGGTGAAACTGAAATAGTGATCGAACAGGCCGCTGGTCAACGCGGCCAGCAGGCCGGTGGTGGTGCCGAGCCAGATGGCGTTGTCATGGGTGAGGGTGATGAAACCGTCTGCCGGGCGGGTTTCACGCCACCAACTGACGGTCACTGCAATGAACAGCAACATGCCGGGAATGCCCATCTTGTAGATGAAGTTCAGCCACAGGTTGGAAATCCCGAACAGCGTTGCACCTGGCACCGGCGGGTCTATCTTGAAACCAATGCCCATGGGGAATTTGGCCATGGCGTCGGGGAAGTTGCTGTACTCAAGGAAGCGAATCGCGGTGCTGGTGTCGTCGTTGGTGAACAGGGTGAAAATCCGTTCCTGCAACGGCGGATAGAACATCAACAGCAATGCCCCGGCAACGCCGCCGCCCATGAGGACACGGCCAATGAAAGGCACTCGTTTGCGGGCCATCCACATCATGACCAGCGCCAGGCTGACCAAGGCTCCGCGAGAACCGGTCAGCAACAGACCTATGCTGCCCAGAATCGCGACGGCAAAACCCAGTGATCTCGGCCAGCCGCTGCGGGTCATGCCAATGCAGAACCCCAGCGGCACAATCAGCGCCATGGCGCCGCCCGCGACATTGGGGTGCATCCAGGGTGTGCCCATTCGGTCGGCCAGCGAGAGCAGGCTTTCGTTCAGCACGTCGACGCCGCCATAACCAAGAACCCCAAGGACCGGGATCATGGCGACGGCCGTGCGCGCTTTCAGAAACACCGGAATCGACAGCAACAGCAGCAACAGCGTGCCGAGCAGCAGTGCGCAGATCATTTGCTCACGGTATTTCTGCTGATCCAGCAAGCGCGGCACCAGAAACAGAGCCGACAGATTGAACAGCCAGCGCACCCAGTTGATGGGGCCGTTGCCCAGCGCAGTAATGGTCAATTGCCCGACGATAAACGGTAGAGCGCTGTACAGCATCAGCGCAATCAGCAGCCGTTCCGTACGCAGCAACGGTGGAACTCGTGGCGGGTCGGTGAACATCCGGTGCGCCAGATACGCCGCCCAGACCAGCATCAGCAGTGCTTCGGAAATAGTCGTGCGAATGCCGACATTCACGGTGGAGTAAGGCAAAAACGTGGCCAGCACGCCAAACAGCAGCAAGCCACGCAGGGGACGACGAATCACCGTGGCGACGGCGACCACGCCGATCATCGCCGCCACCACCTTGAACGCAGGCAACAGCCAGAACATCGCGCCAAACAATAGACCGAAGAGCAAGCCGACGGGCATTGCCAATGGCATCAGCGCAGCTCCTCGATCAGCTCATCGAAGCGCTGGTTGAAAGCTTTGGGTCCATATCCGGCAGCCCAGGTCTTGAGTACTTCAGGGTCTTCCTTTTCAGTGTTGGCCAACGTGCCCATAAGGTTGATCAGCGCACCGGTGTCGGTAGGTGAAAAGCGCGGGCTGCCGGGCGGGGTGATTTCATCCAGTGAGGAACCGCTGGCCACGGCTACGGGAGTGCCGACCCCCAGTGCTTCCACGACCGGCAAGCCAAAACCTTCGGCATAGGAGGGCTGCCACATGCGGTCGGCCCGGGCGTAAATGGCGTGCAGTTCGGCATCAGTGATATCGCTCAGGAAGTGCAGTCCGGGCAACGCCTGCTGTGCGGGAGGCAAGTGTTCCGGTGCGCCGATCAGGATCAGGTCCGGCACGTTCTCGAACTGGCGACGGGCGCTTTGCCAGGCATCGATGAACCAGCCCATGTTCTTGCGCGGCTCTCGGGTGCCGACGCACAACCAGTAACGTTCCGGCAGCGTCCAGCCTTGCAGGTCCGAAGGCGCATCGCTCCAGCCGCTGACCAGCGCGGGCAATACGCGCAACTTGTCACGGGTCTCGGGAAACAGGCGGATGCATTCATCGGCGGTGAATTGCGAGGGCGTCCAGATGCGGTCCGCGACTTTTAGTGAGTGAGCGATGGACAGCCGATCGGTGACGCCGTAAATCCGCGCCTTGAGCTGTGAGCCATGGCTGTTTTTCAGGGTCAGCTGGAAGAGGTCCTGCAACTGCAGCACGTAACGCATACCCTCGGGTTTGCGGCCCAGGGGCAGGCCCATGTTCATGTTGCAGATGTACACCTGTACTTCCGCGTCGCGCAGGGCCTTGGGCAAAAACAACCCTTCGAAGCGCAAGCGTTCCGGCAGTCGGTGGATGCCGTTGAGAGGGGTTGACCATTTCGGGCAGTAGGCCAGGCGGCGGATCGGGTGGTCGAACGGCGCTACGCTGAACAATTGCACCTGGGTGTTGGGGTTGGCTCGCGCGGCTTCCTCGAGGGCGATGTTCTGGCGGCCGATGCCGCTGTTCGGGTAGCCAGTCGCTGGCCGGTAATCCAGTCCTATACGCATGGGCGCGGCTCCTGTTCGGCTTTGACTTTGGCGGGCGTCAGTCGGGTGTAAATGCGCTCCAGTTGAGCGGCAGATACCGACCAGTCATGGTGGTTTTGCACGTATTTGCGGCCGGCTTCGCCGATCTGCGCAAGACGCGCGGGTTGTTCAATCGCTTCGGTGATGATCCGGGCCAGTTCCAGAGGGTCTTCGCTGCCCAGATAGTGCTCGCCGTTGACCACGGCAAGCCCCGAGCTGCCCTGGTCGGTGGTGACCACCGGCAACCCGGCTGCCATGGCTTCCAGCACCTTGAGCTTGGAGCCGCCGCCCTGACGTAGTGGTGCGAAAAATATCGCGGTGTTGTTCTGCAAGGCTCGCAGGTCCGGGACGAAGCCCTGAAACTCGATGCGTGGATCAGGCCAGCGATCACGCCACGATTCGGGCAAGGCGAAGCCGCACACCACGAAGCGCAAGGTGGGCGCGTGCTGCCAGACCTTCGGCATGATTTCGCTCAGGGCCCATTCGATAGCGTCCACGTTGGGGCCGTATTCGTAGTTGCCAATGAACAGCAGGCGATTGCTGTAAGGGTCCGGCTTGACCTGGGCGTAGTAGCCGCAGTCGACGCTGTTGACGACCACCGCAGTGGCCTTGCCACTGAGTCGGGAGATTTCCTTGGCGTCGTCTTCTGTGACCGCGATCAATTGATCGGCCTGACGGAACACCCGGCTTTCCCAGTGGCGATAACGCCAGCGATCATAGCTGGCGAACAGGTTTGCCCAACGCGGCAGCCGGTCGTAGCTGGTAGCGCCCATGGCCGATTCAACGTTGTGTTCGGTCATCACGAACGGCTTGCCGGATCGTCTCAGGGGCTTTTCGAGGGGTTCGAAACCGTACGTATGCTGAAGCTGGATCACATCCCAGTGCTCCTCCAGCAATCCTTCGAAGACCTCGCTCAGGCGCGGTGCATAGCCGTTGATACAGGCCAGCATGGGCGCTGGCGCCACGGCGATCGCCATCAGCGTCTTGAGGCTTTTGAGCGGACGGCGCGGCACGACGATCAACCGTTCCAGCCAAGGCTCCAGCGCGTCACGGGCACTTTGATCGACGTCCGTCTTGGACTGCACCAGCAACGTAATCTGGTGGCCACGCGCAGCCAGATTGCGCAGCAGGTGGTATTCCCGCGTTTTGCCGCCGCTGGTGGTAGGCCAGGGCATGTAGGGTAGTGTCCAGAGAATTCGCATCGCTCAGGGTTTCCATTCCAGAATTTGCAAGGTCGGCTTGAGGGCCACGCTGACGCCTTGGGTCTGAGTATTGTCGGTACTGCCCACTTCGGTGCGCGTGCCGCTCAACGGATCGTGAATGACCGCTGATTTGATCGCCGGAAACGTCAGGGTGGTGCCCGTAGCACTCCAGAACATCAGCAGCCGTGTGCCGTCGCTGCGGGTCCAGGGCACGGCATACAGATCGGCGGGTACCGTGCTGACGCCCGGCGGATCGGCAGGCTCCAGACGCGGGCCGGTGATGGTCAGAAAATTCTTCAGGGCGGTGTAGACCGGTTTCGGATTGCCCTGCAGATCAAGCAGACCGTAAGCCTGATCCCGGGCGCTGGCGCGTTCGTCGAGATCACTCAGGTTGAACAGGAATATCCGTTGGTAATCCATCGCGCTCATCAGCGCCAGGCGGCGCAGGGTGTAGTCGGCCTGGCCTTGCACACCGATGATCGCCTGCATTTCCACCGGGCCGTTGTAACTCGACCAGCCCCATTCGGTGGCCCACACCTGCTTGACGCCGTTGCTGTGCAGCAGGTTGTTCATGGCGTTGGCTTTGATCAGAAAATCCCGGTCGGGCGGTGAGTCACCTTCCGGATACTCGGAATACGGGTGATAGGCGGCCACGATGTTGCGGGTCCCCAGACCCCGATCCACCAGGGTTTGCAGCATATAACCCGGGGTGCTGTGCATCTGGCTGTAGTAGGCCATGCCCGCAGTGACGATGGTCTTGTCCGGTTCGGCTTTGCGGATCGCATCGGCCGTTGTCGTCAAAAGGGTGTCGTAGGCCACCGGGTCTTCTTTAGGCAGCCAGATAATGTTGGGCTCATTCCAGACCTGCCAGTTGTCGACCTGCGGATAACGCTGTGCCAGCGAGGCCATGCGCGCGGCAAACACGTTGAAATCCCGGGGCGGGTATTGGTCGCGGCTTGGCACGCCCTCAGGAGCGCTGCTGACATAAGGCGCAGAGCCGACCAGATACGCGAGGATGTTGTAGTGGTGGGTGTTCATGGTCGCCATTGCGCCGTCCAGATCAACCAGGTCGAACTGATTCTGCTCGGGCTCGATGATCGGCCAGTGAATGGTCAAGCGTACCCAGTTGAGGCCCAGCGCATCCAGTTGATCCATCTGCTGCTGGTACATCGCGGGTGAAAAATACTGGAACTGCGCGTTGACGCCCAGAAAGTCCTGCCAGACAACCGCGCGGGGTGCACGCAGGACGGTTGCCGCCTGTGCATCGGGTATCCAGTCAGACACCAGCGCCGAACAGGCCAGCACACTGGCCAACCACAAACCCGCTGCAGATTTCATCTCAGTCGGCCTCGCATGCGTTTTGAAACAGCTGACGGAAGCGCTCGGCGGTCTGGCTCCAGACCCGTTGCTGCCCAAGGATTCTGGCCTGCGCGGCCCATTGCTGGGCCCGTTCCGGTACCGCGCAGACTTCATTCAAAGCCGCGCTCAAGGCCGCGACATTACCTTGAGGGAAAATCATGCCGTTGCCGTGGGACACCTCTTCGGCAAACGAGCGGGCATCGGACGTGATCACCCCGCGCCCGCACGCCACGGCCCAGGAAAGCGCGCCGCTGGTGCCGCGCAAATTACCCAGCAGCTTCAGTTTGCTGGATTCGCGGTACGGCAAGACCATGACGTGGTGGGCCTGAATGACATCCGCAATGGCCTCCGCTGGCAGGTCCAGATTCCAGTCGATCACGTCGGTCAGCCCGAGCTGTTTAATGCGCAGGCGCAACTGGTCCAGATAGCTGCCGGACGGACCGAAGGCCATCTCCGGCTCGCTGCCGCCGGCGAGGGTCAGGCGCACCCGGGAGCGTAACTGTGGCTGACGGTTGAACAGGTCGGCCAGGGCATCCAGCAGGTCTTCGATACCCTTGCCGCGATAAATAAAACCGAAGTACAGCAGGCGCATGGTGTGCAGCGGCGGCAGAGAAACAGGCGTGATGGGGAGATTGCCATGGGCAATGACTGCCATCTGTTCCTCGCGCAAGCCCATGCGCTGACGCAATGCCAAACCTCCTGCCTGAGTCAGTGTCACCAGCCGGGTCATGCTGCGCGCCAGTTGGCGTTCTTCGCGCAGGCACAGCGGGTCGGCCATGACCGTGGCGATTTCCGGCAGCGGCGAGGGCAGCGAGCTGGCCAGAGACAGTGGCCATGGGAGCTTGGCCCGTCGCCAGACCAGGCGCTCCGGATCATGCACGGTCGCCGTCAGTGGGAGTTGCGGGAAACGTTTGCGCAAGGTGCGCAGGGCATGAAACTCCGCGAGTCGGCCGCCGCCGATTTCGGCATGAACCAGATCGATGCCTTGCCAATCGGTTTCAGCCACCCGTTGAACGGCACGCATCTGGTCGTTGCCGACCCCCGCAAGCGGCGTGCTGACCCGCACGCCAAGTTGCTCCAGCGCATGTTTGAGGTGCCCGGCGTAGTCGGCTATGCCGTTCTGCTCGGGCGGTAGTGGCGCGAGTAGGGCAATGTGCATGTCAGCCTCGGTTCTGGAAGCGTTTGAGGTAATCCATCACGCGTTTAGGCACTTTGTAACGGCGACGGTTGATGATGATGCCATCCACTTTCTTGAACGCGGTATGCAGCGTTGCCAGCACGTTTTCCAGCATCGGCACGGTGGTTTCTTCGGCTTTGACGATCAGCAGAATCAGGTCGGAATCGCGCAGCAGGGCAAAGGCATTCTGGTTACTGAAAATGCTCGAAGCATCAATCAGCAGTATTTCACCCGGAACCGCCGGACCAGGGCCTTCGGTACGCACCCTGTAGCCTTGCTCCTGCAGCAGGTTGGCGAGATGGCCGATGACGAAGCTGACACCTCCGCCTTCGTGAGATGAAGTAAACCCCAGCGCCAGACCCTTTTCCGCGACCTGCCGCAAAGGCAGGGTTCCGTACAGCCTGTGCAGGCTGGCCGTGAACGCGGTATTGCGTGAGTCTTCTGCGTTGCCCAGTTCCTGGAGGCTGGTCCAGACCGGCACGCCGAAACGGGTCTCGATCTTGTCACCGTCGTGGATCCGTTGATCCAGCAGGTAGAAGAAGTACATCGCGACCAGGCCTACCCCGATGCTCAATGGGAATGCCAGGATCAACATCAACATGCTTTTCGGGAAGACCCGACTGGGGTTGAAAGTGGCCTGCTCGATGATGGCAATGTTGCTGATCTGACTGCGATCCAGTTCGCGGTCGATGCGTGCTTTCTCGAGGCTGCTGCTGTACAGGGCGAAACTCTTCTCGGCGGCGTCCAGTTCGCCCTGCAGGCGGGACATCTCCGGCTCCAGATTCAGCGCCAGTTGGCGGCCTTTTTCCCACTGCGCCAGTTGCAGGTTTTGCTGCGTCAACTGGGTTTGCAGGCGGGCGTAGCTAGCCTGCTGGTCGGCCAGCACGTTCTGCATCCGATTGTAGATCGGGTTGGGGGTGATGCTTTCTGAACGCTGGATGGTTGCATCCTGCTGGGTCAGCAGTGCCTTCAGGTTAGTGATCTCCTGATTCAGCGCACGAACCGGGGGGGCCGATTCCTTGAAGGAGCGCAGCAGTTCCTGGCGTTCGACTTCCTTGCCGTTGATACGGTTTTGCAAATCCTGACGGTTAGGGTTGAGGCTCAGTTCGCGACCGGCACTGACCGTTTTCGACTGTTGCCTGAGCTGCTCCTGTAGCTTGTCCAGGCCCGCCTTGGTGGAGGCGATCGAGCGCAGGGTGTTGTTGCGCTCGGTGGTCAGGTCGTTAAGGCCCTGGGAAGTATCGGCCAGACGCTGGGCAATGCTCACCGCACCCAGTTGATTGAGGTACGTCTGGATTTGCTTCTTGTAGCTGAGAATCCGCGCCTGAGTGGCTTTAACTTCGGTTTCGTAGAATTGATAGAGACTGACCCGGCCGAGCACACGGGTACGTTGCTGTTCGTACTCGGAGATCCAGGCTTCCAGAACATCCTTGGCGACCTTCGGGTCATTCCAGGAAAAGGTCAGTTCCATTACCGCCGAGCCAGGGTCATGGCTGACTTTGAAGTTTTTCGACAGATCCTCTGCCAGACGCTCCTCCGGCGAGCGCTTTTCGACCAGGCCAATAAGCTGCAATGCACCTCGAAACACACCAATCACCGAGCCTACCGTGTCCTTGAGCAGGTTCTTTATCGAGGCCAGAACACCTTGCTCCTGTTCGGCTTTGGATATTTCCGCCAGGTATTTTTCGGCAACCGTACGCATGATCGGCCGACCGGTCAGCATGCGCTCCTCATCGAGGATCGGATCGCGCTGGGCGCTGGGAATCACGATGGCCTGACGGTCGGCGAACTCGATGGGCACGGTGCTGCTGTCGCGACCTGGCTTTACCAGCAACAGTGCGGTGGATTCGTAGCGGTTGGGCAGTAAAAAGGCACCGAGCACAATGATGATGAAAGTGACCATGACGGTCAGTCGAACTTCATGTTTGAAAATGAAGAACAGGCGCAGCAAGTCGCGCAGTGAACGGATGTTGATCATGTCTTTTCCCTGACTTTAGTTTTCGCTGCGCAGGTTGTAATTCACGCCGAAACCCAGTGACTTGGCAAAAGGGATCAGTTGGTTGAAATACAGATTCACGCCGTCGGCCTTGTCACCCACTGTTGACTTGGGCACGAACACCACATCGCCGCGCTGTAACAGCACCGGGCCGCGCGGCCCCGAACTGTCTGCCCAGAGCAGCTTGCTGAAGTCGAAAAAGTAAGTCTTGTAAAGACCGTTGTCTTCCTGACGGAGCAGGGCAACCATCGTCGCGTCTCCGTCATTGGCAACCCCTCCGGCACCGACAATCGCCTGAACCAGTGTGGTGGCAACCGTGGCGGGCAGGGCCGTCGAATTACGCACCGCGCCACCGACAAAAACGGTGTTGCCGGGCGATTGCGAGATGTTGATGGTCATCGCGGTTTCGCGGTAGACGTCCTGCAGTTTGCTCTGCAGGTGTTCGGTCAATTGCGGCAAGGTCATGCCGGCAGCCTGCACAGAACCGATATACGGATAACTGAACGTGCCGTCGTTGAGCACCTGGAACAGTGTGAGTTCGTAGATGGAGTTCGCCGTAAAAGCGGAAATGGACGGTGCTTCGCCGGTGTTGCGTACGATGCGCAAGGTATCACCGGGTCGCACGCGTTGCGGTGGCAACGGCTTGCCGGCGAGCGCGCGTCCTGCGGCTTTACCGGCTTCAATCTGTGCGGGGTCGTCTGGCAAACCCACACGTGCCGGGGTGCTGCAGGCGCTGACCACTAACAGGCCCAGCACCAGCAAGGTAGTTCTGACCACCCCCAAACTCCTGTCTTGCATGAATACAACTCCCGTTGCGGGTAAACCAATCATGTAGGCGGATTACCGCTGTCATCCCTGTTGCATGGTGCGTGCGTGCACAGCGCGTGCCGCTCTAGAGGTATATCGTCAGGTGCGTCAATTTGGTTAATAAAATCCAGAAGGTCATGAGGCCGGGGTTGGTGCCGCTACCCGGCCATACACATCAGTGAAACGTACGATGTCGTCTTCGCCCAGATACTCGCCGCTCTGCACTTCGATCATCACCAGATCAATCACCCCCGGGTTGACCAGCCGGTGGGTATGACCCGGTTTGATGAACGTGGATTCGTTGGTGTCGAGCATGAATTCACGTTCGCCGTTGGTGACGCGGGCCATGCCGCTGACCACGATCCAGTGTTCACTGCGGTGGTGGTGCATCTGCAGCGACAGCGAAGCTTGCGGGCGAACCACGATGCGTTTGATTTTGAAACGCTTGCCTTCTTCGAGCACGGTGTAAGTGCCCCAGGGGCGGGTGACGGTACGATGCAGGCGATAGGCATCGTGGCCCTGGCGCTTGAGCTCCTGAGCAACGAATTTCACATCCTGGCTGCGTTTGCCGTCCGCGATCAGCAATGCATCCGGAGTGTCGATGATGATCAGGTCATCCAGGCCGACGCCGCCGACCATACGTTTGGAGTCGATGTAGCAATTGCTCACGTCATGCAGCACGGTCGGCCCGTTGCACTGGTTACCCTGAGCATCGGCAGGCACCAGCTCACGCACGGCCTGCCAAGAGCCGATGTCGTTCCAGCCCAGTTCGCAAGGCACCACGGCCACTTTTTGCGAGCGCTCCATCAGGGCGTAGTCAACGGAAATGTCCGGCGCTTTGGCGAAGGATTCGCTGTCCAGTTCGATCTGCAACTCGTTATTGCCTTCCTTGCTGGGACTCAGTTCCAGGCAGGCTTTGACTGTTTCGAGGACTTCCGGCGCATGTTTGGCGAATTGGTTGAGCAGGCTGTCGGCGCGCATGCAGAACATGCCCGCGTTCCACAGATGCAGACCACCATCCACATACGCCTGTGCAGTGGTCGCGTCTGGCTTCTCGACAAAGCGTGCGACCTGATAGCCGTCGTTGTTGAGCGACTGGCCTTTTTCGATATACCCGAAACCCGTTTCCGCTTTGCTGGGCAGAATGCCGAACGTCACCAGCCAGCCATCGTCCGCCAGCACCCGGGCGGCCTGGACCGCTTTGGAAAACGCTTCGACATCGGCGATCAGGTGATCGGCAGGCAGGACCAGCAATTGCGCATCGTCGCCATATAACCTGGACACGTGCAACGCAGCCGCCGCCAGTGCGGGCCCTGTATTACGACCGAACGGTTCGAGGATGAAATCCAGTTTTACCTTGGTCTTGTTGAGCTGACGGTAGTCGTCAACCGTACGGAAATAGACTTCCCGGCTGGTCACGGTCAGCAATTGCTCGACATTCGGCAGGCCCACGGCCCGATTGAATGTTTTCTGCAGCAGGCTTTCTCCGTCACGAAGGCGCATGAAAGGCTTGGGCATGGCTTCGCGCGAGACCGGCCACAGCCGGGTACCGGCGCCGCCGGCGATAATGCAGGGGATGAGGATGCTCATCAATAAGCCTCACGAGTGAAGAGCACTGCAGGAACAGTGCGCAGAAGGATGTAGATGTCGAACCAGACGGACCAGTTTTCGATGTACTCCAGATCGAATTCCACACGCTTTTCGATCTTTTCCACGGTGTCTGTTTCACCACGATAGCCATTGATCTGCGCCAGACCGGTAATGCCCGGCTTGACCCTGTGGCGTGACGTGTACTCCTTCACCGCTTGCTCGAAGAGAATCCCGGCCGCTTTGGTGGCCGTTGCATGGGGGCGAGGTCCTACCATGGACATGCTGCCTGCAATCACATTGAACAGCTGAGGCAATTCATCCAGGCTGGTTTTGCGTATGAAGCGCCCGACCCGTGTGACCCTTGCGTCATCCCGGGTGGTTTGTTGCGCTGCGGTTGCATCACTCTGGTGGTGATACATCGAGCGGAATTTGCAGACCTTGATCATGCGGTTGTTGTAGCCATAACGGTTTTGCCAGAACAACACCGGGCCGCGTGAGTCCAGTTTGATTGCAACCGCGATAGCGAGCATGACCGGTGACAACAGCACCAATGCCAGACTCGATAGCAGCATGTCCTCCAGCCGCTTGAAGAAAGGCGACCAGCCGGAAAGCGGAACGTCCGAGGCATTGAACATCGGCAGATTGGCGACTTCGGTGATCCGGTTGTGCGCGTGGCGAAAAGCGACCATGTCCGGCACCAGCAGCACATTGACCGGCAAACGGCGCAACTCACGGATGATGTAGTCCATGCGGTTTTCCGCCGACCATGGCAGGGCGACCAGCACCTGAGTGACCTTTTCTTCGCGAATCAGACGTTCCAGATCGTTGCTGTTACCCAGCAGGGGCAGACCGGCCATAGTCTTGGGCAAACGTCCGATTCGGTCGTCAATAAAGCCGCTGACTCCGGAGCGAATATCCTGATTGTCCAGCAGGTACTCAGCCAGCCGCTTGCCGTTCTCAGTGGCACCCAGAATGATCGCGTTCTGCAGGAAGAAACCTTTTTGCATCAGGTGCCTGAACAGCACCAGCATGAACAGCCGCTCGACGCAGAACAGGGCAAGACTGGCGATGTACCACATCACCAGATGATCGTCGGTGAGGTAGTCGAAGAACGCCAGAGACTTATGCAAGAACAGCAGCAGGCAGAACGCGGCGGACCAGGCCACAATAATCAGGCGAAAGCGTAGCGCGTTGCTGAACAGCGCTTCAGAGTAAACCCCAAGGGTCTGGAATATCAGGACGCATAACAGGCCATAGAAGCCCAATACCGCAAAGTAGCTCTGCGGTACGTCAGAAAGGCTTTCTCTGGAAAAAAGGAATATCAGCACGCCTGGCAGGATGCTGGTGATCCCGTGCGCAAGACGAATACCGAAAAGAAAATACACAATCAAACTGGTTCTGGTTTGCAGGAGGCTGTTAACAGGCTGCAATCGCATAACGCTTCCTCACTTCATCGGTCCGTGACTACTTAGCTGCGATCCACATACGAAGCGCTTTCAAGTTGAAGTCAATAAAATGTCCTTTCCTGACGTGCTTGGTGAATATAGCCATTTATTTGGCTTCTGCACGTCAAGTGATGCTGATTTTTACTGTTATTACAAAAGGGGTGTAGGCCTAATACTTTAGTTGGGTAGGTATTGTTCCTAAATAACGTGGGCACTCCCTCATACGAGGGTATATCGGCAGTAAAGCTCAAGAGCTAAATAAAATCATTGTGCGCATTTGATTCTCTTTCGATTTTTTCCCTTTAGAGGTTATGCCCGCCGTCGCAAGGTCCAGAGATTCCCGATCCGATCTAACGTTTTCGGGGGGATCGTCCACTGCGCAGGAGACATTAAAAAATTATCTGCTTCGGAAGGGCTTTTTTCTGTCCGCTGCGGTCAACATAGTGCGCATGAACTCAGGGGAGCGAGTAGCAATGACACGACGGGCATTTTTGATTTTGCATGGCAAGCAGGCACTTAACGAAGAAGTGCGTGAGGCCGTGACCCGAAAACGTCGCGAGGGCTGGGAGCTCGACGTCCGTCTGACGTGGGAGGGCGGCGATGCTCAGCGGTTGGTCAGCGAAGCGCTGGCAGCAGGGCACTCGCAAATCATCGCGGGTGGCGGCGACGGAACCTTGCGCGACGTTACAGAAGCGCTGGCCAACGCCGACACCGACGCTGAGCTGACCATCATGCCGCTGGGCACTGCCAACGACTTCGCCCGGGCAGCGGGTGTTCCGCTGGAGCCTGACGCTGCGCTCGATCTGCTGGATGTGCCTGCCCGCCCGGTGGATCTGGGTGAGGTCAATGGCAAGGTGTTCCTGAACATGGCAACCGGCGGCTTTGGCAGTCAGGTCACGGCGAATACGTCTGAAGATTTGAAGAAGGTGTTGGGTGGAGCGGCGTATCTCTTTACTGGACTGACGCGTTTTAGCGAGCTGAGCTCGGCCTATGGCGAGTTGAGCGGACCGGATTTCCACTGGAGCGGCGATTTGCTGGCGCTGGGCATCGGTAACGGTCGCCAGGCCGGTGGCGGGCATGTGTTGTGCCCGTCGGCACTGGTCGATGATGGTCTGCTGGACATCAGTATTCTGCCTGCGCCGCAGGAAGTGGTCGGTACGCTCAGGAGTCTGCTGGAGGGCGGTCTGGGTATCGACAATATGTTCATCCGCGCACGGCTGCCGTGGGTTGAACTCAAGTCGGCACAGGGGCTGGACATTAATCTGGATGGCGAGCCGTTGTCTGGAGAGAACCTGCGTTTCTCGGCGCGTCATGCGGCTTTGAAGGTTCACTTGCCAGTGGGGTCTGAGTTGTTTGGCGGTACGGCCCGGGTTTCTGGTTGATATAGTTGCGCTGTGTACATATCCATTACAGCTTTCACTGCTTCTATTGGTTGCGCTTTTACAGCGCCTCACTTTTGAAAGGAGCCGGA
>NZ_JAWHNU010000040.1:0-15291 GCF_032582135.1 Pseudomonas syringae group sp. J309-1
ATGTCGGATTACGGGTATGCCGAGCGACAGCGAGGCACCCAGTGGTGGGGCAAGAGCGTTTTGGTTACTTTTGCGCTGTTCAAAAGTGACGCGCTGTAAAAGCGCAACCAATACCAGCCATTACCCCAAAAACGGATATGTACCCAAAACCACTAAATGCCACGATAAAGATGACGCCGATCTCAACCCCGATCAATCATCCCGCGACCCGCCGTAATACCCGCAACCCCGCGCGGTCTCGCCGTTGATCCGCAACTCGGCAGTCAAATGCTGCACCGAGCCATCCACGCTATCAACGCAACGCTGTGGCGCAACCCAGAGCTCCATCTTGTTGCCGTTAGCCTCACTGCTCACGCTGAACCGACCGTCCGGCAGTTGCTCTTCCACATACGGCACAGCAATAGAGTCCTTGCCCAGACGCTCAATAACCATGCCTTTGCCACTGACGTTAACGTTCCAGGCCGGTTTGTTACCGTTGACGTGCAACGTCAGACGCTTGAAATTGGGGTCCTCACAGGCCTGACCTGCGCGTTCGACGCGGTACACCTGACGCAGGTCCAGCTGGCCATCGCTGTCGACCGCTTTACTGGCGACGAACACACCGCGCAGGTCGGCGAAGACCTTGCCGGAGCTGTCCGCCAGGGAAGTCGCTTCCTGCAGGATGCCAGTATTGCTGCCGTCCTTGACCACGTAACGACGCTGCTCATTACACGGCTGGAACATCAGCTTGCCGCTATCGCCGGTCAGATTGCCCTGCATGCGAATCCAGCCAGCCTTCGAGACGGGGTCTGAACCGGAGTGAGAGGCAAGAATCTGGCAGCCAGCGAACAGTGGCAACAGCGCGACGAGCAGAGCGGAACGAACAGCAAACATTGAGTGGTCTCCAGACATGTGCCGCCACGTTACTCAGCCTGCGGCCCCATCACAAGAGGCATTAACCAACGTGATACGTCTGACCGGTCTGCAGGCCCTCGACACTTTTTGCGTAAGCCAGCGCTACATCGGTTGCGGGCACCGGTTTGAAACCCCGGAAATAAGGCGCATAGCTGTCCATGGCTTCAACCAGAACATTAGGGCTGACCGAGTTGACCCGCATACCGCGTGGCAACTCTATGGCCGCTGCCCGGACGAAAGCGTCGATGGCACCATTGACCAGACTGGCCGAACTACCCGAACGGATCGGATCGTGACTGAGTACACCGGTAGTTAACGTGAACGACGCGCCGTCGTTGGCGAACTCCCGACCGATCAGCAGCAGGTTGACCTGGCCCATCAATTTGTCCTGCAAGCCAAGGGCGAAGTCGCTTTCAGTCATTTCGGCCAGCGGCGCGAACTTCACATTGCCAGCGGCGCAGACCACAGCATCGAATCGGCCTATCCGTTCGAACAGTTTTCGGATTGAAGCGCTGTCACTAATATCCACCTGCTCTTCTCCACTGTTGCGGCCTGCGCGGACGATCTCGTGACGTTGGGCCAGTTCCTGGGCGATGGCCGAGCCAATGGTGCCACTTGCACCAATCAATAAAATTTTCATGCTGTCGCTCCGAAGATTCATTCATGGATGTCGAGGGACAGTGTAGGGTCGCTATTTGCCGTCGATAAGCGTGCTAATAGGCAACCTTTGGTTCTCATAGGGAAACAATAACAGTGAGCGAAATTGATGACCTGGCAGCCTTTGCGGTACTGATCGACGCGGGAAGTTTCACGGCTGCTGCGGCCCGTCTGGGTTGCAGCAAAGGTTACCTGTCCAAGCGGATCAGCCAGATGGAGCAGGCTTATGGCGTGATGCTGCTGCACCGAAGCACCCGCAGCCTCAGCCTCACTTCTGCTGGCGCAGCGTTGTTGCCGCAAGGGCAGCAGTTGTTGGCCAGCATGGAGCGGGCGCGCAATATCGTTGAGCTGATGCGCGATGACATGGTGGGTCAGGTACGTGTCACGGCCCCGGTTTCTTTGGGGGAGACGTTTTTTGAAGGTTTGCTCATGGAGTTTTCTGCGCAATACCCGCAAGTTAAGGTCGAGCTGGAGCTCAATAACGCTTTTCGTGACCTGCGTCGCGATGGTTTTGATCTGGCTATCCGCTCCCATGTGGCCAGTGATGAACGCCTCGTCGCCAAGCCGTTGCTTGCCATGCAGGAGCTGACGTGTGCCAGCAGTGCTTATTTACAACTTCATGGACAGCCAAATAGCCCTCACGAGCTGATTACGCACAGTTGCCTGCTGAACAGTCATTACAGCGGTCGCAACGAGTGGCTCTATCACCAGAACCATGAGCTCACCAGGGTTCAGGTCAACGGTACGTTCGCCAGTAATCATTACGGTTTATTGAAGAAGGCGGCACTGGTGGGTGCCGGGATCGCCCGATTGCCGTCGTACATGGTGCATGCCGAGATCAACGACGGTCGCTTGCACTGGCTGTTCCGCGATTATCAGACCAGTACTTCGCCGCTGTTTCTGGTGCACCCGTATGAAGGTGAATTACCCAAGCGCATGCAGGTGTTGGCCGATTATCTGTTGAGCTGGTTTCAGCGCAGCAGTGCGGCGCTTGAGCGGTTGGGGGTGAGTGATACCTGAGGCAGTTTGCTGCCTGAATCCGAAGGCAGGCCCCTGGGATATTCTATGTCGAACCAATTCCTGTGCAGACTGTGTGGGAGCGAATTTATTCGCGAAGGGGCCGGTACATACGCAGCAGATGTATTGACTGAAATACCGCCTTCGCGAATAAATTCGCTCCCACACAGCCTGCACAGGTCCAGCGTTAAATGTGATACGTCACTGTAATAAAAAACGGCCCGAAGGCCGTTTTCTTATTGCAGCGAATCATCAACCACCCAAATAGGCATCACGCACTTTCGGGTCTACCAGCAGTTCTTCACCGGTGCCTTGCATCACCACACGACCGTTTTCCAGCACATAGGCCCGGTCGGCGATCTTCAAGGCCTGGTTGGCGTTTTGCTCGACCAGAAACACCGTCACGCCATCACGACGCAGTTGTTCGACGATCTCGAAAATCTGCTGAATGATGATCGGCGCCAAACCCAGTGAGGGCTCGTCCAGCAACAGCAGCTTGGGCTTGCTCATCAGCGCACGGCCGATCGCGAGCATTTGCTGTTCGCCGCCGGACATGGTGCCGCCGCGTTGGTTGAAGCGTTCTTTCAGGCGCGGGAACAGGTGCAGGACTTTGTCCATCTGCTCCTGATAGTCGTCTTTTTCTGTGAAGAAGCCGCCCATGGCGAGGTTCTCTTCCACGGTCAGACGCGCAAACACGCGACGGCCTTCCGGGACCACGGCGATGCTTTTACGCATGATCACCGAGGATTCCAGACCGACCAGTTCTTCACCCATGTAACGGATGCTGCCGCTGTGGGCGCGGGGCGAACCGCACAAGGTCATCAGCAGCGTGGATTTACCCGCACCGTTGGCACCGATGAGCGTCACGATCTCGCCCTGGCGCACGTCTACATTGACGTCGTGCAAGGCTTGGATCTTGCCGTAGAAGGTGGAAACGTTTTCGAATTGCAGCATTTACGCTTCCCCCAGGTAGGCTTTGATCACTTCAGGATTGTCGCGAATCTGTGCCGGCGTACCGTCAGCCAGCGGTGTGCCCTGATTGATCACCACAATGTGGTCGGAAATGCTCATCACCAGCTTCATGTCGTGTTCGATCAACAGAACAGTCGCGTTGTGATCGTTACGCAGTACGCCGATCAAAGCCTTGAGGTCTTCGGTTTCCTTCGGATTCAGACCTGCAGCAGGCTCGTCGAGCATCAGGATGCGCGGACGGGTCATCATGCAGCGGGCGATTTCCAGACGGCGTTGCTGACCATAGGCGAGGGTGCCCGCCGTACGGTTGGCGAACTCCTTGAGGTTGACCGCTTCCAGCCAGTGAGCAGCATATTCCATGGCCTCCTGCTCACTGCGACGGAACGCCGGAGTGCGGAACAGGCCGGACAGGAAATTGGTGTTCAGGTGACGGTGCTGTGCAACCAGCAGGTTTTCCAGTGCCGTCATTTCCTTGAACAGGCGCACGTTCTGGAAAGTCCGCACCACGCCTTTGCGGGCGATCTGATGACCGGCCAGACCTTGAATCGGCTCGCCGTCGAGCAGAATGGTGCCTGCGGTTGGCTTGTAGAAACCGGTCAGGCAGTTGAATACCGTGGTCTTGCCAGCGCCGTTGGGACCGATCATCGACACGACTTGTTTCTCATTGACGGTCAGGCCTACACCGTTGACCGCCAGCAGACCGCCAAAGCGCATGCTCAGGCCGCTGACTTCGAGGATTGGGCGGCTCATTTGCGCAGCTCCATGTGTGGACGTTGCATGGGCAGCAGACCTTGAGGACGCCAGATCATCATCAGCACCATCATGGCGCCGAACATCAACATGCGGTATTCGCTGAACTCACGCATCAGTTCAGGCAGCAGGATCATGACGATGGCCGCGAGGATTACGCCCAGTTGCGAGCCCATGCCACCCAATACGACGATGGCGAGAATGATCGCCGACTCGATGAAGGTGAACGACTCCGGCGTGATCAGGCCTTGGCGAGCGGCGAAGAAGCTGCCTGCGAAACCGGCAAATGCTGCACCCAGGGTGAAGGCCGACAGCTTGATGATGGTCGGATTCAGGCCCAGCGCACGGCAGGCGATTTCGTCTTCACGCAACGCTTCCCAGGCACGACCGATAGGCATGCGCAGCAGACGGTTGATCACGAACAGCGCAGCCAGTGCCAGCAGCAGAGCAACCAGATACAGGAAGATCACCTTGTTGATCGAGTTGTACGGCAGCCCGAAATACTCGTGGAAGGTCTGCATGCCTTCAGCCGCTTTACGCTCGAACGACAGCCCGAACAGAGTCGGTTTCTCGATGTTGCTGATGCCGTTAGGCCCACCGGTGAGGTCGGTCATGTTGCGCAGCAGCAAGCGAATGATTTCGCCGAAACCCAGGGTCACGATGGCCAGATAGTCGCCGCGCAGACGCAATACCGGGAAGCCCAGCAGGAAGCCGAACAGCGCCGCCATCATTCCCGCAATCGGCAGGCAGATCCAGAAACCCAGGCCGAAGTAGTGGGAGAGGAGGGCGTAGCTGTAGGCACCCACGGCATAGAAGCCGACATAGCCGAGATCCAGCAGGCCGGCCAGACCGACCACGATGTTCAGGCCCAGGCCGAGCATCACGTAGATCAGGATCAGCGTCGCGATGTCCACCGCACCCCGGGAGCCGAAGAACGGCCAGACCAGTGCGATGAGTACCAGGCCGAGAATGATCCAGCGCTGGGTCGAGGGCAGGCTCAGGAAGTTGCTGGCCTTGGCTGGCACCAGTGGCATGTTCGGTGAGGAGCGCCATGCCGCGGTGATCTGCTCATTGAACAGCACGCGCAGAAACATCGCGATGGCACCCGCAATAATCACGCTGACGGTGGTGGTACTGGCGCCAATGACGGCCAGTTTGACGCCGACGATTTCCAGCTTCAGGCCGAAAACCGGGTAGGCGACGGCCAGCACCAGCAAGGCGCTGAAAAACGCCGATTTGAGATTCCTGGTCATACTTTTTCAACCTCCGGACGGCCGAGCAGGCCGGTCGGCCGGAACAACAGCACCAATACGAGAAGACCGAAAGCCACCACATCCTTGTATTGGTCGCCGAAGATGTCGGCACCAAACGCTTCTGCCACGCCGAGCACCAGACCACCGAGCATCGCGCCCGGGATGCTGCCGATACCGCCCAGTACCGCTGCGGTAAAGGCTTTGATGCCGACCAGGAAACCCGCGTTGGGGTTGATCACACCGTACTGCATGCTCAGCAATACGGCAGCGACCGCCGCCAGTGCTGCACCGATAACGAAGGTCAGGGCAATAATGTTGTTGGTGTTGATACCCAACAGGTTGGCCATCTTGATGTCTTCCGCACAGGCGCGGCAGGCGCGACCCAGACGGGAGCGGGAGATGAACCAGGTCAGGCCGAGCATCGCGATCAGTGTCACGACGAAGATCAGCACCTGCATATAGGAAATCACGACTTCATGGGTGCTGGCCGAGCCAAACACGAAGTTGCCGGGAATCAGGTTGGGGATCGATTTATCTTTTGAGTCCTGAGACAGCAGAACCGAGTTCTGCAGAAAGATCGACATACCAATGGCAGAGATCAGCGGGATCAGACGGTTACTGCCACGTAGCGGTCGATAGGCCACGCGTTCGATGGAATAACCATAGGCGCTAGTGACGACGATACTCGCGACAAACGCTGCAGTGATAACCAGCGGCAGGCTGTCGATGCCCATCATGGTCAAACCGGCGATGGCGATGAACGCGACGTAGGAACCGATCATGTACACCTCGCCGTGGGCGAAGTTGATCATGCCGATGATGCCGTAGACCATCGTGTAACCGATGGCGATCAAGGCATAAGTGCTGCCAATGGTCAGACCATTAACCAGCTGTTGGAAGAAGTGATAGATATCTATCTCGGGCATTACAGCGTGCTCCTAAAAACCTGCTCTATGTTTCACTGGTGAAGTCTTGGCCGCTTGCACGTCGTGGTATGTGTCCACGTTGGATACAAGCCCAGTGAATCACTGGTGACGGTTTCAAGATGGTCAGCGACAGGTGGTCTTGTGGATCGCCTGCGCTCGTAAAACAAAGCCCACTGCGGTTGCAGTGGGCTCTGGGTTCAACTTATGGCGAATGCTTACTTCACAGGCGCTTCAGTTTTGGTGCCGTCTTTGTGCCAGGTGTAGACCACGAATTTGAAGTCTTTCAGGTCACCCTTGTCATCGAACGACAGGTCGCCGGTTGGCGTCTTGAAGGTGCCAGCGTGGATAGCTTTGGCCACTTTGTCAGTGTCTTCGCTTTTCGCAGCGGTGATGCCATCAGCAATGACTTGAACCGCAGCGTAAGCCGGGAACACGAACGGACCGCTTGGATCTTCTTTCTTGGCCTTGAACGCTTCAACCAGAGCCTTGTTGGCCGGGTCCTGGTCGAACGAAGCAGGCAAGGTGACCAGCAGGCCTTCGGACGCATCCTGAGCGATCTGCGAGATCGACGCGTTACCCACGCCTTCCGGACCCATGAAACCGGCTTTCAGACCTTTTTCCTGAGCTTGACGCAGGATCAGGCCCAGTTCTGGGTGGTAACCGCCGTAGTAAACGAAGTCGACGTTGGCTTGTTTCATCTTCGCGATCAGCGACGAGAAGTCTTTGTCGCCAGCGTTGATGCCTTCGAACAGCGCGACTTTTACGCCGTCTTTTTCCAGCGTCTGCTTGACGGCAGTGGCGATGCCTTCACCGTACTGTTGCTTGTCGTGGATGACGGCGACGGTTTTAGGTTTGACCTGTTTGGCGATGTAGTTGCCAGCCGCCGGGCCTTGCGCACTGTCCAGACCAATGGTGCGGAAGATCAGCTTGTAGCCACGTGCAGTGATTTCCGGGCTGGTTGCAGCCGGAGTCACCATGATGATGCCTTCGTCTTCGTAGATGTCCGAAGCCGGTTGGGTGGAGCTGGAGCACAGGTGGCCGACCACGAACTTGACGCCGTCGTTGACGACTTTGTTGGCTACCGCGACCGCTTGTTTCGGATCGCAGGCATCATCGTATTCAACGACTTCGAGTTTCTTGCCATCGACGCCGCCTTTGGCGTTGATCTGCTCAATGGCCATTTTTGCGCCGCTGAACTGCATGTCGCCGTACTGGGCAACTGCGCCGGTCTTTGGACCTGCGATGCCGATCTTGATGGTGTCTGCTGCGAACGAATGGCTGGCAACCCCCGCCATAACCAATGCGGCAAACAGCCTGGAAAGCTTCTTGGTACCCTTAGTCATGATGCTCCACTCTTGTGTTTTAATTTTTATAATCCTGATGCCTAGGCAGCGGGACCGGATTTTAAACACCGATCAGCCCCCCGGCAAACTGTACCGGAACAGTTTAGAGCGCCGGTCAATGGCTTGAATAGCTAGCCGCAGGGGGCAAAAACGATCAATGTCGCTTAATCGTAAGAAAGATACAGAATCATGCGGTTCGACCTGTCCAATCGACCTCTAAACCCCTGGTTTTCCTGATCTTCCCTGCAATCAATTACTTGTATCTGGGTTTGTCTTGAGCGGACTCGGCGCTATCATTCGCGTCGATTTTCTTTTCGGTGAAACCCATGAGCGAAGAACCAAGCACCCTCTATGCCAAACTGCTCGGCGAAACGGCATCAATTACCTGGACCGAGCTTCAGCCGTTCTTTGCGCGAGGTGCCCTGTTGTGGGTCGAGCCGACGCTGGATTTGATCGAGGTGGCACAGGCGGTTGCGCAGAACGAAGCGGATAAAGTCAGTGCATGGCTTGCCAGTGGTGAAGTCGGCAAGGTGGCTGAAGCCAAGGCGCTAGAGCTTTTGGAGCGTGATCCGGTGCTCTGGGCCGTCGTGGTGGCTCCCTGGGTTCTGGTCCAGGACAGGGCACCCGCTTAGTTAGCGATCTTTTTTGGTGCGAAGCGCGGGTTCAAGTGGGAAGTCTGGTAACTGCGCAGGGGAGTTCGGGGTAGCGAAATATCTCAACAGGCTGCGCAGAATCTCTTGGAGATTTCATGGCAAGCCTCTTGGCTCAATTCCCCGTGGGAGATTCTACGTTGGCCCGCGAACACAAACCTGAGGGAGCGAATTCATTCGCGAAGGGGCCGGTACATTCGTATCGACTGAAACACCGCCTTCCCGAATGAATTCGGTCCCACAGGTTAATCATGGGCCTGAGATCGTGGCTAACCTGTGAGCACGGTGCTGATTCGCAAGTCGCCGGCGTTACTTCACCCCGTAATCCGTCTTGCCCGTATGCTGATTCAGTGAAATGACCCGGGTCTTGCCGATGCGGTGACGATAAATTTCGCGCAGGTATTTGACGGCCTTTTTCACGCTCTCGCGGGAGATGCGGATGTCATTGATCGAGACAAACCTGGATTTGTCTTCGATCAACTCGCGGTACTTCTTCTCGTACATCGGCTTGATCGCGTACCAGTTGGTGTCGAGGATCTTGGCCGGGTTCTCGTATTCGTTCAGCAATTCATCAACGCGGTCTTCGTCAAATTCTTCGCTGACGATGAAGTCCAGAATCGCGTTGTCCAGTGTGTCGTCGAAACGGTACTGGTTTTTCGCGAAGCAGCGCTTGATGAACGCCACGATCAGGGTCAGGAAGTCATCCGACAGGCACGGACTTTTCGCGATCAACGTCGTCAGCGACAAGTTGGCCGACGCGCCGATCACCAATGCATAACGCTTGAGCGTGGTGTTGGGGAACAGGCTGTTGAGGTGCGTCTTCAGCCGGTTCAGGTCCATATAGGACAGCTTGTAGTCTTTGGGCAGGGAGACGATGGACACCACCGACGAGCAGTTCTTGAAGAAGTGCAGGTCGTGGAGTGCCGCGGCGTCGTAGCCCGAAGTCTTGTACTGATCCAGTGCCGCACGATAACGCTTGGACTCGATCGGCAACAGGCTGATGCCTTCAATGGCCTGGGTCACTTTGTTGAAGTGTGGCAGGTCAATGGAGCGGAAGAACAAGTCATCGATGTTCAGGCGTGGCGGTTCTTTTTCGAACACCTTGAACTTGTCAGAACCTGGCGCCGGACTTTCCGGGACCACCGATTCGGCATAGGCAATCGCCACCGGACCCGCCAGACTCATGAACAGGTCGTTGGCATCCAGACGAATCGTCTCGCCAATATCGATGCCTGCGCGTCGGAAGTAGTTCTGGTCGTAGTCAGTCGTCACCGCCTGAGCGGTAAGAATGTTGAAGATCTGCTGCGAGATGTACTGGTTGGCGTGACGCTCCATGGCGTTCACGTCAATGTTCTCGATGTTGCCGTCGTCGCTGGCTTCGGCGTAACGCATGATGTCATTGGAGATCAGCATCATGGCGTTCCAGGGGCGAATACGGCCCATGACGCTGGCTTCGCTGCTGTCTTCGTTTTCGAAGTTGTATGAGAAGTCCCATTCTTCCGACAGGTATTTGCACAGCAGGCGACCAGCGTTGATGTGCAGGGCTTCGGACATTTCGCTGCGGTGATCGGAAATGTTTGGGAGCACGCAAATGCCGCTGGTGAAGATCGGCTCGAACACAAAGGACCGGCCACGCTTGCTGTCGTTTTCGTCAGTCGGCCGGGTGTCGAACGTCTTGTTCATGTACGAGAACTGTTGCGCCAGACCGAACTCGGAGGCCATGCCTGAACCGGTACCGCCACCCGCACTGAAGATGTAGAAATACAGCCGCGACTGGTTGGCCTTGATGCCGCACGAGTCGATCAGGTACGAGTGAATCAGTTTCCAGTCAGCGCTGGAGAAGTGGTTGGTGTCCTTGTTCAGGATGATCTTGGCCAGATACTGACCGAGAATTGGGGCGTTGCCCGCACCGCCCGCATGAACCTCTGAAAGGTCCATGATCTTCATTTTGCTGTAGTCGTTGATGAACCCGCTTTTCTCGCCCTTGCGCGAGAAACGGATGCGACCGGCAATGTCTTTGTCCAGGTCGCCGAGCATAACCAGTGGCTCGACCAGAAAAACTGGCTTGCTCGCTTTGTTTTGCACCAGTCGCAGGTTGTTGCGGATCCAGCGGACCGGGCTATAGCGCTTGTCTTCGCTCAGACGGTCTTCATTTTCGAACTGATTGAGATAGAACTTGCGTGCGTTGTAGACCAGTTCGGCAACATCCAGAGCAATGTTGGAACCGCAGCGCCCCAGACCGATCAGGCATACCGAGGGGAACTGCTGTTCGCTGCGCAGGACGTTGTCTTCGATATGGGCAGGTTGCGGGAAAACCGAATCGCGCAGACCATCAAGGTTATCCAGGATGCGATCTGTGTCGGTTTCCGTGAAATACATGTACTGCTGAGCGGGAACTGGCTTGGGCTGATAGTAGGTGCCCGGAAGGCCGGTGGCCTTTTCGGCAGCGAGTGCATTTAATGGTCCGTATATCGCACCAGCAGAATCATTCTTATTGGTCATCGTGCGCCATTAGCTTGAGGAGGGCGGCGATGCAGCAGCTGTCATCGCGCCGTCGCTGATAGAGAAATCACGACTATGCAGTGCGGTTTTTTCAAGAACGATAGGGAAACCCCTATTCAAGAAAAGGGCACGCTCGGTCTGGTCCAGTAAATAGATCGGCGAGCGTACGGGAACCTTTAGCTATTTCAGGCTCAAGAATTGAACCCGGTCAGTTTTTTGCTGTCCCGTCTTTCCCGTACCATTCAGTTAGCGCGCGGGTCCGTGACTCCACTTTTCCGGCATGGGGTTTTGCTGAACAGTCTTCGAGGCGTTCTGGCTGGCGGTTTTACGTTGGTTAAGCTTCTGCACCAGCGGCAGGATTTGCTCAAGGGGCTGTGGCCGACTGACCAGATAGCCCTGAATATAATCGCAGCCATACTTGCTGAGAAACTCCTTCTGCTGCGACGTTTCCACGCCCTCAGTCACGACCTTCAATCGCAGGGTATGGGCCATTACGATGATTGCCTGAACGATTTCCATGTCCTGAGCGGAGCCCGGAATATCGAGAATGAAAGAGCGATCAATCTTGACCGTATCCAGCGGCAGGCGCTTGAGGTAGGCCAGGGATGAGTAGCCTGTGCCGAAATCATCAATGGACAGCGAAACACCCAGGCATCGGATTTGCTTGAGCAAGCCAATGGTGGTGCTGATATTGCCCATGAGCGCGTTCTCGGTGACCTCCAGCTCCAGACGCCGTGCGGGAACATTGGCTTGTCGCAAGGCGCGCTGGATGTCATCGATCAGCGTTTCCCGGGTCAGGTTAAGCGCGGAGCAATTGACCGCAATAATCAGATCGTCGAGACCATTGCCGGACAGTTGCCCAAGGTCCAGGCATGCGCGGCGCAGCACCCAGTTATCAAGATCGGCGATCAGGCCGTTGGTCTCGGCTATCTCGATGAACCGGTCCGGCGTCAGCAAGCCATGCTGCGGGTGCTCCCAGCGCACCAGTGCTTCGAGCTTGGACACCTGGCCGGTGCTGAGATCAACGATGGGCTGGTAATAGACCTGCAGGCCGTTTTCTTCAAGCAGCGCGTTGCGCAGTTCCTCCTCCAGTTGCAGCTCCAGACTGGCTTTGGTCTTGAGGTTGGGGCTGAAAAAGTGCGCCCGGTTGCGGCCGTTGCCTTTGGATTGATAGAGCGCCAGGTCGGCGTGCTTGAGCAGTTCGTCGCAAGTCTGGCCGTCCTGCGGGAAGATACTGATGCCGATACTGGTGGTCATGACCATATGCCGCCCGGCCAGGGCGATCGGTTCTTTCATCTTTTGCATGACCCGATTGGCCAGTTGCTCGGCTTCTTCGTAGTTGTGCAGGCTGATCAGAATGCAGAACTCATCGCCGCCAAAGCGGGACACCACATCATCGCCACGTGTCGCACTGCGAATGCGCTCGGCGATCGCCTTGAGAAGATCATCGCCCGCATCATGCCCAAGGCTGTCGTTGATACGTTTGAAATGGTCGATGTCGAGGAACATCACCGCCATCATTCCGCCGCTGGCGTGATGGTCGGTCAGTTTCTCGGCAAAAGTCTGGTTGAAACCACGGCGGTTGAGCAGGTTGGTCAGTGCGTCGTAATGCGCCACCTGCTGCAGCGACATGCGTGCCTGATCCAGTTGGCTGAGCAATGCGTTCACGCGGCGCAGGTCGTGTTCCTTGCTTTGCAGTTTCTTGTCAGCCATCGACGCGCTGAGGCTGCCCGCGATAATCAGCAGGGCGATGATCGCGATAGTCAGGCCCAGTTGCATGGCGTTTTCGGGAGCTGCCGATTCGAGTGGAATATTTTCGGGAAGCACCAGATTCAGCGACCACATGCCGATCATGTGGGTACCCAGCAAGCCCGCCCCGAGCAACATGCTGGCACCGTATTTGAGCATCTGGTGGAACATGCCGCTGCCCTGACGCAGATAGCTGGGCATTAGCAGAAACACTGCGCCACACAGAATGGACATCAGAATCGAAAGCCCGAACGGACCGGGCTGATAGTACTGAACGGCGGGTGAGCGCAACGCCGACATGCCGACGTAATGCATGATGACCACGCCAAGGCCAATACCAATGGCGCTGAGCAGCCATTGGCCGGGTCCGATGACTTCGTGGCTGATGGCTTTGATCGCGAACGCGCCAGCAATGGCCGCAATAAACAGCGAAGCAATGGTTGTGGGAAGATCGTAGCTGACCTTCATCGGCGTTTCGAACGCGAGCATGCCAATGAAGTGCATAGCCCATGCGCCGCCCGCCAGGCACAGCGCGCCGAGCACTTGCCAGCGTTGCCGACTCTGCTGGTTTTCCGAATGAATGATGCGTTCGCCGATATCCAGCGTCGCCAGGCATGCAGCTGAAATGACGCCGAAGGACAGCGCCATGAGAAAAAGGTTATGCGTACAGTCCAGTAGCAGCATCCCGTCGTGGGATTGACCGGACATCAAGTGCAAACCAAGCCATTCCATAGCGGGCCCCATGTATTCAATGCCAGGGTCGCCAAATCCATGAATGGTGGCGAGTCGATGTCAGTATAGGAGTTGCGCTAAGTGTGCCAACTGGAAAGGGCTGAGGGGTTCAATCAATTTGGAATTAACATAATAGCGATTAGTTATAAGCCTATGCCGCTGCCTCAATGCCAGGTCATCTCTTTCGCGAATGTTTACAGACAGCTATTCGATGGCGCCCTAGATTGACTAGTGATGTCCAGCTTCACGCGTTTTTATAACAATAAAAAGGAGCCCCACCATGCAAGGCACCCCGCAGCCTTTGTCTCCACAGGCGTCCAATGCCTGGCGTGTTCTGTTTTTGCTGTTTCTGGCCAACCTGTTCAACTTTTTTGACCGCACCATTCCGGCAATCATCATTGAGCCGATTCGCATGGAATGGCACTTGAGTGATTTCCAGTTGGGAATCATCGGTACTGCGTTCACGTTGGTGTACGCCATCGCGGGTCTGCCTCTGGGGCGTATGGCCGACAACGGCTCGCGCAAGAAAATCATGGGCTGGGGCCTGGCAGTGTGGAGCGGGCTGACGGCGGTCAACGGCCTGGCGGGCAGTTTCTGGACTTTTCTATTAGTGCGAATGGGCGTCGGTATTGGCGAGGCCAGCTATGCACCGGCGGCCAACTCGCTGATCGGTGACCTGTTCCCTGCCCATCGACGCGCCCGGGCCATGGGCATTTTCATGTTGGGGCTGCCTTTGGGATTGTTGCTGGCGTTCTTCACCATCGGTGCGATGGTGACAGCCTTCGATAGCTGGCGGGCCCCGTTTTTCATTGCGGCCGTGCCGGGGTTGGTGCTGGCGGTGTTCATGTTTTTCATCCGTGAACCCAAGCGGGGTGCGGCGGAAAGTGTGCGCATGTCCGAGGAGAAAATCGAAAAGCCGATTCGTCGCGTGCTTTCGGTGCCGACCTTTGGCTGGCTGGTGCTGGCCGGGCTGACGTTCAACTTTGCGACCTATGCGTGCAACTCTTTCATGGTGCCGATGCTGCAGCGTTATTTTCTGCTGCCCTTGCACGACGCTGCGGTGGCGACCGGGATGATTGTCGGTGTGACGGGGTTGATCGGGTTGACGCTGGGCGGTTGGGTTGCTGACAAATTGCATCAACGTTTCGCCAACGGCCGGCTGTTGTTCGCGGCGGGCAGCATGTTGATTGCGACGCTGGCGACCGGCTATGCGTTGCATGCGGGCCGCATTGAAATCGGTGTGTTCGTGGGAGTTTTCAGCCTGGGGTGGCTGTTTGCATACAACTTCTACACCTGCGTCTACACCGCGATTCAGGATGTGGTCGAGCCCAGGTTGCGGGCGACGGCGATGGCGTTGTTTTTCGCGGGGCTGTATTTGCTGGGCGGCGGGCTGGGTCCCGTGGTGGTCGGTTTGCTGTCAGATCACTTCGCCCATTCGGCCATGGCTGCAGCGGGCACTGAGCAGATGAGCGAGGTTTACAAAGCGGTTGGTCTGCATGACGCGATGTATCTCATCCCGGTGGCGCTGCTCATGACGCTGGTATTTTTGTACCTGGCGTCGCGGTGTTTCAGTCGGGATGCAGCGAGGATGAAGGCGGGGATGGTGGCGGATGAGCCGGGCGAGAATGAATGCGATGAGGCTTCTGTTGGAGCGAGGCTTGCCCGCGAAGAATGAATACGCGGTTTATCTGAATCACCTCATTGACGGCTTCGTCGGAATGCCGCCCAGATCAAGCCTAGCTCCAACAGAGTATGCGATCTTCTGTCGGAGCCGGGCTTGCCCGCGATAAGGCCAGCGCAGTAGGCAGGTATACCGCGTTATCGTTTATCGCGAGCAAGCTCGGCT
>NZ_JAWHNU010000040.1:15391-62778 GCF_032582135.1 Pseudomonas syringae group sp. J309-1
GCGAAGAGCGAATAAGTGGATTGCATTGACGGCTTCGCGGCAAACCTCGCTCCAACAGGGTATGCGATCTTCTGTGGGAGCAGGGCTTGCCCGCGATTGGGTCGCTGTGATCTATCGCCAGGCCATTACCCAGCCACCAACACCCGAATCGCTTCAAGGCGCAACGCTGCCTTGTCCAGCATGGCCAGTCCTTGCTCGCGCTGTTCGCGCAACGCAACCAGTTCGCTGTCGCGCACGGTTGGGTTAACGGCTTGCAGCGCGGTCAGACGGGCCAGTTCTTCGTCGGTGTCCGCTGCCAGACGACGCTGCGCTTCAGCAACGCGTTCGGCATGTTTCGGGGCGATCTTCGCTTCACCGGCGTTGATCTGCGGGTTCAGCGTGTCGCGCTGAGCCTGAATGAATTTATTGGCGCTGGCACGTGGCACGCTTTCCAACTGATCATTCAACGTGGTGAAGGACACGCGCCCCGACAGGTCGTTGCCGTTGCCATCAAGCAGGCAGCGCAGGGCGGCCGGTGGCAGGTAGCGACCCAGTTGCAGCGAGCGCGGTGCAACCACTTCACTCACATACAGCAACTCCAGCAAGACAGTGCCGGGCTTGAGCGCCTTGTTCTTGATCAGCGCCACGGCGGTGTTACCCATCGAGCCGGACAGCACCAGGTCCATGCCGCCTTGCACCATCGGGTGTTCCCAGGTGATGAACTGCATGTCTTCACGAGACAGCGCCTGGTTGCGGTCATAAGTGATGGTCACGCCTTCGTCGTCGCCGAGCGGGAAGCTGGCGTCGAGCATTTTCTCGCTGGGGCGCAGGATCAGGGCGTTTTCCGAATGGTCTTCGCTGTCGATGCCGAACGCGTTGAACAGGGTTTCCATGTAGATCGGCAGAGTGAACTGATCGTCCTGCTCAAGGATCGCTTCGACCAGTGCTTCACCTTCGCCAGCGCCGCCGGAATTGAGTTCCAGCAGACGGTCGCGGCCGGTATGCAGTTCACTTTCCAGACGCTCGCGCTCGGTGCGCGCTTCGTCAATCAGCGTTTGCCACTCATCGTCGTCACCGCTCTCCAGCAACGGCAGCAGACGTGGGCCGAACTGATGTTGCAGGGCGTTGCCGGTCGGGCAGGTATTAAGGAAGGCGTTCAGCGCTTCGTGATACCACTGGAACAGACGCGCTTGCGGGCTGGTTTCCAGGAACGGCACGTGCAGTTCAATGGTGTGTTTCTGGCCGATCCGGTCCAGACGACCGATACGCTGCTCCAGCAGGTCCGGATGCGCAGGCAGATCGAACAGCACCAGATGGTGAGCGAACTGGAAGTTGCGACCTTCACTGCCGATTTCCGAACAGATCAGTACTTGAGCACCGAACTCCTCGTCAGCGAAGTACGCAGCGGCGCGGTCGCGTTCGAGGATGTTCATGCCTTCATGGAAAACCGTGGCCGGGATGCCGGAGCGCACGCGCAGGGCGTCTTCCAGATCCATTGCGGTCTCGGCGTGGGCGCAGATCACCAGCACCTTGACGCGCTTGAGCATTTTCAGGGTATCGATCAGCCAGTCGACACGCGGGTCGAACTTCCACCAGCGTTCTTCTTCGCTGGCGTCCGGCTGTGCCTGGAAGCTGACTTCAGGATACAGGTCTGCGTGTTCGCCAAGCGGCAGTTCCAGGTATTCAGCCGGGCAGGGCAGTGGATACTGGTGCAGGTTGCGTTCCGGGAAACCTTGCACTGCGGCACGGGTATTACGGAACAGCACCCGGCCAGTGCCGTGGCGGTCAAGCAATTCGCGGATCAGGCGCGCACTGGCTTCTTCGTCGCCGTCATTGACGGCCGCCAGCAGGGTTTCGCCTTCAGCACCCAGGAAACCATGGATGGTCTTGTGCGCTTCAGGTGAGAGGCGGCCCTTGTCGAGCAGTTGCTGCACGGCTTCAGCGACCGGGCGATAGTTTTCGCTCTCGGCGCGGAACGCATGCAGATCATGGAAACGGTTTGGATCAAGCAGGCGCAGACGCGCGAAGTGGCTGTCCTGGCCCAGTTGTTCCGGAGTGGCGGTCAGCAGCAGTACGCCCGGGATGACTTCAGCGAGTTGCTCGACCAGCGAGTATTCAGGGCTCGCCTTGTCTTCATGCCAGACCAGATGGTGAGCTTCGTCGACGACCAGCAGGTCCCAGCCTGCAGCAAACAGTGCGTCCTGAGCTTTCTCGTCTTCGACCAGCCATTCCAGCGCAACCAGCGCCAGTTGAGTGTCTTCGAACGGGTTGCTGGCATCGCTTTCGATGAAGCGTTCGGCATCGAACAGGGCGACCTGCAGGTTGAAACGGCGGCGCATTTCCACCAGCCATTGGTGCTGAAGGTTTTCCGGCACCAGAATCAGAATGCGGTTGGCGCGGCCCGAAAGCAGCTGGCGATGGATAACCAGGCCGGCTTCGATGGTTTTACCCAGACCCACTTCGTCCGCCAGCAGAACCCGCGGCGCAATACGATCAGCCACTTCACGGGCGATGTGCAACTGGTGCGCGATGGGTTGCGCACGCACGCCACCCAGGCCCCAGAGAGAGGACTGCAATTGGCGGCTGGTGTGTTCCAGGGTGTGGTAGCGCAGAGAGAACCAGGCCAGCGGGTCGATTTGCCCGGCAAACAGGCGGTCGGTCGCCAGACGGAACTGGATGAAGTTCGACAGCTGGGTTTCCGGCAGGGTGACGGCTTCGTTTTGCGCGTTCAGGCCGTGGTAGACCAGCAGGCCATCAACGTCATCGACTTCACGGACGGTCATCTTCCAGTTTTCGAAGTGAGTGATCACATCGCCTGGAGAGAAGCGCACGCGCGTCAAAGGTGCATTTCGCAGTGCGTACTGACGTGTGTCGCCAGTGGCCGGGTAGAGCACGGTCAACAAGCGGCCGTCCTGTGCCAGAACGGTGCCCAAACCCAGCTCGGCTTCGCTGTCGCTAATCCAGCGTTGCCCCGGTTGATACTGCTGCGCCATGCTGCCTGTCTCCCGCTTTGAAAAAGCCGACTATGTTAACGGAACACGCTGCCCAGGCCAAAGGTACAGTGACAAAACACCTGTATTTAAACGCCCTTGCAACAATTTAAGCCTGTTAAAGGCACTAGTTACCAAAAACAGAGTCGAAAGTTTCTCATTTACGGGGTCAAGTCGGTAGACGCTTGGCCGACATCCACTCAAAAGGAGAACTAATAATGTTGCAGCCGACGCTTCCCCTGAGTGTGGTACCCGTGACGTCACAACTGGATCCGGCCCGGCAGGTACCTGACATTCCTCCTGTGGCGCCGGTGCAGGCCAGTTCTGGCGAAACCAATATCGACTTGCGCAACGAAGAAGAGCAGCGCAACGCTTGGCTGTTGCGCGAAGAGCAGCAACGCCACGAAGAACAGCAGCGTCGCCGCGAAGAAGGTTACGACGAGCCTGAACATCTGGCCGTCCCCGGTGTTGCGCTGAATGCCGACAACACCGTTCCGGTTGTGCCACTGATTGATGACGAGCCGCGCCAGGGGCTTTGGGTCGACGTTCAGGTCTAGGCTGTTTTCCGCTGTCCGTTGCTCATTTCGCGCAATGCCGTGAGCAACGTCTCTATCTCGCTTTCAGTGTTCAAATGACTGACCGAAATCCGCGCAATGTTCACCAGGCCTCTGGCCTGCATGTCCAGTGGCGTATAAGCCACGCCATTGGCGCCGATGTTTATCCCATTCATGGCTAATTCCTTTTTTATCTCCGGGGCGTCCCAGCCCTCCAGCGTGAATGAAACAAGCCCCGAGTGATCATGCGCTTCGCCAAGGTCCTGTAGCTTCAGTCCTGCGACTTCTGCCATGCGCTTCCTCAACAATGACGACAATTGCCGAATACGCTGGCGGACAGGCGCTACGCCCAATGCTTCCACTTCGCTCAGTGCGTTATTCAAACCGGCGATCAGCGTCAGCGACATTTCGCTGGTTTCAAAACGTCGAGCGTCGTTGCGCGGAGTAAAACTTTCGCCGTTTCGGGGCGCGGAAAGAACGTCAACGAATGGCGGCTGAAGTTGTTCGACGAAACCCTCGCGGATGTATAGCAAGGCCGTACCTCGAGGACCGCGCAGGAACTTGCGGCAGGCACCCTTGAGCACATCGCAGCCCAGCGCCTGCACATCAACGCTGATTTGCCCCAATGCCTGACCGGCATCGATGAAGTAAGGAATACCGTACCGTTTCGCTATTGTGCCGATGGCGGCAGCCGGGTTGATCAGGCCACCGTTGGCCGGTAGCCATGTCAGAGAAATCAAACGCACACGCTCATCGATCATCGCTTCCAGCGCGGACACCGACACCGCACCACTCTCATCGCATGGGATCACTTCCAGGCTGGCTCCGGCGGCGAAGGCCTGGGCCATGCAAGCCAGGTTGCCGCCCCATTCGTGACGCCCGACGAGAATGCGGTCTCCGCGACGCCATGCTCCCAGTGCGCTGAAAGCCATGCCCCACGCCGCAGAGCCGCTGCCCAGAAATGCAATGGAGGAGGGCGCGCAGTTGATCAACCGCGCAGCGGTGTTGCGGGCGTTTTCCAGCAGCATCTCGCCCTGTGCCGCGGCTTCCATAGGACCCTGGCTGGCTTCGCGGTTCATGTGCTCGATCATTGCCGTCACGGTTGCCTGACTCGGCAGCGACGCCCCGGAATGATTGAAATGGATCACTTGCTGGCAGCCAGGCGTTGCGGCGCGCAGCGTCTGGATGTGCGCTTCGGTCAACGTCTGACTCATGGTCTCAGCTCGAAGATGGCGTCCACTTCGACTGCTACACCAACGGGCAGGCTGGAAACCCCGACCGAGGTGCGGACGTGTTGACCGGCTTTGCCAAGCACACTGACCAGCAGATTCGAGGCGCCGTTGCCCACGGCGCCCTGTCGCGTGAAGTCGCTGGGGCATGCGACGAACACGCCCAGCCTCACGATTTGCACCAGCTTCGACAGATCGTCGCCAATCACCGAATCCAGTTGAGCCAGCAATCCCAGGGCTGCCAGTTCTGCCGCTGCGATGCCTTGCTCTTCGCTCAGCGTGTCACCCACCCGGCCGATGAAAGCGGGCTGACCGTCAACCATGGGGATCTGTCCCGACACGTACAGCAGGTTCTGGCTGACCACTGTGCTGACGTAGTTGCCGGCCGGGCTGTCCGGAGTCGGAAGCTGCAGGTCCAGTTTTTCGAGTTGCTCGCGCAGGCTGTTGTTCATTGGGCGCTCTCCCTATAAAGATGGGCGCACAATGAAAGGCGGCGATCAGTCCGACAAACTGAAAGATTTCACCCTACGTATCGATATTGCTCAATCATTCTCGCGGCTCACTGCGATCAGCCAGTCGGCGAATCGTTGTGCGGCGCTATTCAGTGGCTCGTCGCCGGTTACCAGCCAGTAGCCGATTTCCCCTTCATATACGGCGCCGTTCAGCAACTGCACCAACGAGCCATCCAGCAAGCGCCGATTGATCAGTCGATCACGCCCCATGGCGATGCCCTGTCCGGAGACCGCTGCCTCAACCACGATGTTGTAGTCGTGCAGCATCAGACTCGACAGCTGGCTGATATCGATACGCACCTGTCTGGCCCAGTCCAGCCATTCGAACGGAATGGTCGCCTGAGCAGTAAGCAAAGGGCCTGGCGCCAGTCCAGGCTGTTTGACACCCTGTTGCGCTGCGAGCCAATCGGCTTTGTACTGTGGGCTGCACACCGGGAAAAGACGTTCGTTCATCAAGCGCGTTGCATTGACGTTGGGCCAGCCACCTTTGCCGTAGCGGATCGCGAGCGCCACTTCGCCACCCGCCACATCGGCCAGATCGTAGGACGGCACCAGCTCGACGCGGATATCCGGATTGGCCGAGATGAAGCTGGACAGACGCGGTGCCAGCCACATCGTTGCAAACGAGGCGAGCAGGCCGATACGCAATACGCTGGGCGCGGGCGCGGTATGGCGAATAATGCGCGTCGCTGCGGCAATGCCTTCCAGTGCCTGTCGAACCTGTAGCTGATAAGCGCGTCCTGCCTCGGTCAGTTCGATGGCGCGAGTGCGACGGATAAAAAGGCGGCACTCGAGAAACTCTTCCAGTTTGTGAACCTGATGACTTAAAGCGCTTTGCGTCACTGACAACTCGCGGGCTGCATTGACGAAACTCAGATGCCGCGCCACAGCCTCGAAGGCACGCAGCGTCAGCATCGGCGGCAGGTCGCCATGCAATGCCGGCAGTGGCAAGGGGGCTGAAGAGGTTGAGTGCACGAGTATTCGGTCCTTTGATAAGCAGCGCTGACCGGCAATTGTGCCGTCAAAAAAGGATTGGCGTGAACAAAGGTGGTTTTTCTTGTCGGATAGCCACTGGTCATAGCCACTGCGATTGCGCATTATTGGCCCACTTCCCAGTGTTCGAGAGTTGTTGTCCATGAGCGCAGATGAAAACCTGATCGACCTGGGCGCAGAGCGCGCCAAGCGGATACACGATCTGAAAGATAAACGCCTCAACGAAATGCGCGATGCATTCGAACAGGCGATGCCTTTGGCCAAGGGCAAGAAAAAATCGAAAAACAAGCCCAAGAAACGCTAGGCGCCTGTCCGCACCGAGTACATTTCCTGTAGGAGGGACCGCCGCGCCTTCGCCGCGGCGCTGTCGCGCAGCAAACACAGTCCTGTTGGAGCGAGGCTTGCCCGCGAAGCAGTCGATTCGGTAGGTCAGACACACCGCAATATCGTTCTTCGCGGGCAAGCCTCGCTCCAACAGTTATCCGCTGAACCCTCCAATATCTTTGACCCAATCAGATATCCATGCCCTCTAGAACAAAGCGTGCGGTGCTATTGATCTGGGTCAATTCCTGTCCGTGCGCATCTGGTTAATCTAGTCCTATTGAACAGGGACTATTCATCTGGAAGGACTCGAGCAGAGGCCTTCCAGTAAAAAGAGCACGCAAGGCATTTTGGGCGACTTCGGTCGCCCATTTTTTTGCTTTTTTGATTGGCTATGTCTGTAGGAGCTGCCGAAGGCTGCGAAAAAGGTGGGTCTGATACACCGCCTTCGCAGCCTTCGGCAGCTCCTACAATGGTCCGTATCAGCCGATGCTGATCGCTGGCAACGTCGTCAACGTCACGGTCTGCTGCTTGCGTGGCGCAAGAATTTCGGCTTCGCCGTCTACCACCAGCTCATCACGCTGATTGAACACGCGGGTCGCGATGCGCACGCGGAATTTAGGCAGCTTTTCCAGAATCTCCAGACGCACAGTCAGGGTATCGCCCAGTTTGACCGGCTTCTGAAAGGTCATCTGCTGACCGAGATAGATCGTGCCCGGCCCAGGCAGCTCGCAGGCCACGGCAGCGCTGATCAATGCGCCGCTGAACATGCCGTGGGCGATGCGCTCTTTGAACATGGTCGAGGCCGCGTATTCAGCGTCGAGGTGGACCGGGTTGTGGTCGCCCGACATCGCGGCGAACAACTGGATATCACGTTCTTCGACAGTCTTGCTGTATGAGGCGGTCTGACCGACTTCGAGGGCTTCGTACGGCGTGTTGGTAACCTGGGTCATGAGTGATCCTGAAAATTGAATATTGATGTCAAACGCAGCGTTTATTCCGCCCGACGCGGTCTTGGCTGATGCATTGCCTGTTCCAGCCAGTCGATTAGATCACGGGTGACTTCATCACGATTGGTTTCGTTGAGCAGTTCATGCCGCGCCTGCGGGTAGATCTTCAGTTGTAACATCTGGTGGCCTGCCGCGACCAATGCGTCGGCAAGATCCTTCAGACGCTTGCCATCACTCACCGGATCACATTCGCCGCCAATTACCAGCAACGGCAAGCCCGGATCGATCTGCGCCAGATTCGACCGCTTGCTGATTTGCTGCAGACCGGCAAGCATGTCCAGCCAGAGTTGATTGGTGCAACGAAAGCCGCACAATGGGTCCAGCGCATACTTGTCGACCTCATCAGGATCGCGGCTGAGCCAGTCAAAACAGGTACGTGCCGGTTTGAACGCGTTGTTGAATGAGCCAAACGAAAGCCATTCGATCAGTCGGCTACGGCCTGTGTTGCCCTGGCGAAAGCGCTCCAGGCGGGCGATCACGCGAGCGCCGCGATACAGGGCGACTGGCTGGAAATTGGAGCCGCTTAGGATCGCTCCCTGCAGGCCTGCGCCGTGGTGCTGTAAATAAGCTTGGGCGATGTAGCTGCCCATGCTGTGGCCCAGCAGGAAAACCGGTACGTCGGGATGCCGTTGGCCAATGGTTTGAGTGACGCTGGCCAGATCGCCGACTACTTTTGCCCAGCCCTGTTCGTCAGCGTAATGGCCGAGCATGCCTTGATCAGCGGTCTTGCCATGGCCGCGCTGGTCGTGGGCATACAGTGCATACCCGGCTTCGCCCAGTGCCATGCCCAGGCGCGCATATCTGCCGCTGTGTTCGGCCATGCCGTGAGACAGCATGACCACCGCTTTTGGCTCGACCTCAGGTAACCATACGTTGACGTACAGACGGCTTCGGTCGCTGGCGTCGAGCCAGAACGGCTGATGTTTCATGACAACTCCGGAAACGGTAGGAACGGCGTTAAAACGCTCTGTTTGTGGAGTGTAGAGTGACTGAAGAATTGCAGACCGGCCAGCTCTGTAATTCATGGTAATGATGTCGCGACCTTCTCTGTTTGCCTTCCCTGTTTTAGCTGCTAACGTCCGCGAAGTCCCCGCGCCATCATCGTGGGTCAGACAGTCTCAGGTAATCTCAGGTAAGAGGATAAAAACAATGCAACCTGATTTCTGGAGCGACAAGCGACCGGCAGGCGTGCCGTCCGAAGTGGATTTGCTGGCGTACATGTCGGTTGTTGAAGTATTCGAACGCAGCTGTCGCAAGTTTGCCGACCGCCCGGCGTTCACCAACATGGGGGTGACCCTGACTTATGCTGACCTGGATCGCCATTCCGCCGCCTTTGCGGCATGGCTGCAGCGGAATACTGACCTCAAACCCGGTGATCGCATCGCAGTGCAGATGCCCAATCTGCTCCAGTACCCGATTGCCGTATTCGGTGCCTTGCGCGCCGGCCTGATCGTAGTCAACACCAACCCCTTGTACACCGCGCGGGAAATGCGCCACCAGTTCAAGGATTCCGGCGCCCGGGCGCTGGTTTATCTGAACATGTTCGGCAAGCTCGTCCAGGAAGTGCTGCCCGATACCGACATTAAGTACCTGATCGAAGTGAAGATGGGCGACATGCAGTCGACCGCCAAAGGCTGGCTGATCAACACCATCGTCGACAAGGTCAAGAAGCTGGTCCCGGCCTATCACTTGCCGCAGGCAACCCGTTTCAAAGCTGCACTGCATCAGGGGCAAGGCCATCGATTGAATCCAGTGGCCCTGCAACTCAGTGACATCGCGGTGCTGCAATACACCGGCGGCACCACCGGCCTGGCCAAAGGCGCGATGCTCAGCCATGGAAATCTCGTCGCCAACATGCAGCAGGTTTACGCCTGTATGTTGCAGCATGGCAGCGACGGGCAACCAGTGTTCCAGGAAGGCAAGGAGATCATGATCGCGCCGCTGCCGCTGTATCACATCTATGCATTCACAGCGAATTGCATGTGCATGATGGTCAGCGGCAATCACAACATTCTGATTACCAATCCGCGAGACATTGGCGGCTTCATCAAGGAGCTTGGCCAGTGGCGATTCACGGCGATGATCGGCCTCAACACGCTGTTCGTGGCCTTGATGAATCACCCGAATTTCAAGTCGCTGGATTTCTCCAGCCTGAAAAGCACCAATTCCGGCGGCACGGCGCTGGTCAAGGCCACCGCGGAGCGCTGGGAGCAGATGACCGGCTGCCGAATTGTCGAAGGCTATGGTTTGACCGAAACCTCGCCCGTGGCCAGCGCCAATCCTTATGGCGAGTATGCGCGTCTTGGTACGGTTGGCATTCCCGTGCCAGGCACGTTGATGAAGGTCATTGATGATGCGGGTAACGAGTTGCCGTCAGGCGAACGCGGCGAGCTGTGCATTAAAGGCCCACAGGTGATGCTCGGTTACTGGCAACGTCCAGAGGCCACCGCCGAAGCGCTCGACGCAGATGGCTGGTTCAAGAGCGGTGACATCGCAGTGATCGAAGCCGATGGCTTTGTCAGCATCGTCGATCGCAAGAAGGACCTGATCATCGTGTCGGGTTTCAATGTCTACCCGAATGAAATTGAAGATGTGGTGATGGGGCATCCGGGCGTCGCCAACTGCGCCGTGATTGGCGTGCCGGACGAGCGCTCGGGGGAGGCGGTAAAACTGTTTGTGGTGCCTCGCGAAGGCGGCGTCAGCGTTGAAGAACTGAAGCTGTTCTGCAAAGAAAACTTCACCGGCTACAAAGTGCCCAAACAGATCGTGCTGCGCGAGTCGTTGCCTATGACGCCGGTGGGCAAGATTCTCAGGAGGGAGTTGCGGGATCTCGCTTGAGCAATACGTAGATTGCTGGATTTCCGTAGGACCGGCTTTAGCCGGGAGGAGGCCACTAAGGTCGATGCATTTTTATCGGCTGAAAGGGTGCTCTCCCGGCGAAAGCCGATCCCACATCATCAGTGATTCCTGTGGGAGTCGCCCCGGTGTCCCTGACACCACGCTGTCGCGCAGCAAACACGGGACCTGTAGGAGTGAGCTTGCTCGCGATTCGATCTGTTGGTCGATGAATATATTGCCTGTGCTGAAGCTATCGCGAGCAAGCTCACTCCTACAGAAAATGCATTCCAGATCAGGTAGTTATTTTCTTGTTTGATAGGAGCAGAGCTTGCTCGCGATAAGGCTGGACGGGATCTGAGGTGAATCGCGTCCAGCCTTATCGCGAGCAAGCTCTGCTCCCACAGAATGTATTTCAAAATGGGATTTCTTTCAGCAGCTCTAACCCGGCTATCCTAGCCCGACTAGCGACAAATAGAATTAAAACTCTAAACGTGACCGCTATGAATTTTTGAGTCATTTAAGTGACTGAAGAGGCCTTCCTTGCCTCTAGGCGGCCATTTGCAAAGCTGCTACTCTCGGCCCGCTTTTGACCCGTCATTAAGCAACAAAGCGTGAACTGCACAATTCCAAAACACAAAAAAATCATCGCATTCAAGCGGTGTGAAGAATTCGCTGTCGCTGAGGAGCCCGGCTTCCATGATTGAAAACTTCTGGAAGGACAAGTATCCGTCTGGCATACCTGCCGAGATCAATCCTGACGAATACCCCAACGTCCAGGCCGTATTGAAGCAGTCTTGCGAGCGTTTCGCCAGCAAGCCGGCGTTCACCAATCTGGGCCAGACCCTCACCTATGGTGAACTGTATGAAAAGTCGGGCGCTTTTGCCGCCTGGATTCAGCACCATACCGATTTGCAGCCCGGTGATCGTATCGCCGTGCAGTTGCCCAACGTCCTGCAATACCCCATTACCGTATTCGGTGCCTTGCGCGCCGGTCTGATCGTGGTCAATACCAACCCGCTGTATACCGCGCGGGAAATGGAACACCAGTTCAAGGACTCCGGTGCCAAGGCGCTGGTCTGCCTGGCGAACATGGCGCATCTGGCTGAAAAGGTCGTGCCCAAGACTAGCGTCAAGCATGTGATTGTCACCGAAGTGGCGGACATGCTGCCGACGCTCAAGCGCCTGTTGATCAACAGCATTATCAAGTACGTGAAGAAGATGGTTCCGGCTTACCACTTGCCGGCGGCAGTCAAATTCAATGAAGTGCTTAAAAAAGGCCGTGGCCTTTCCTTCACCGAGGCCGTACCGGCCAGCAATGACGTTGCGGTGCTGCAATACACCGGCGGCACCACCGGCGTGGCCAAAGGCGCGATGCTTACCCACCGCAACCTGATCGCCAACATGTTGCAGTGCAAGGCCTTGATGAGCTCGAACATGAATGAAGGCAGCGAAGTGGTGATCACGCCGCTGCCGCTTTATCACATCTATGCCTTCACCTTTCACTGCATGTCGATGATGTTGATCGGCAACCACAACATCCTGATCAGCAACCCGCGTGACCTGCCCGCCATGGTCAAGGAGCTTTCCAAGTGGAAGTTCACTGGGTTTGTCGGCCTCAATACGTTGTTCGTGGCGCTGTGCAATAGCCCCGAGTTCCGCAATCTGGATTTCTCGGGCCTGAAAGTGACGCTGTCCGGCGGCATGGCCTTGCAACTGGCCGCCGCCGAACGCTGGAAAGAAGTGACTGGCTGCGCCATTTGCGAAGGCTATGGCATGACTGAAACCAGTCCGGTAGCCAGTTGCAACCCTAACCAGAATATCCAGATTGGCACCATCGGCATTCCGGCGCCTTCGACGTTGTGCAAAGTCATCGACGACGCAGGCAACGATTTGCCACTGGGTGAAGTTGGCGAGCTGTGCATCAAAGGCCCACAGGTGATGAAAGGCTATTGGGAGCGTCAGGACGCGACCGATGAAATGATCGACGCGGATGGCTGGCTCAAGACCGGCGATATCGCAATAATCCAGCCCGACGGCTACATGCGGATTGTCGATCGCAAGAAAGACATGATCCTGATCTCCGGCTTCAACGTTTACCCTAATGAGCTCGAAGACGTGCTGGCGACCTTGCCGGGCGTGGTGCAGTGTGCGGCCATTGGCGTTCCAGACGATAAATCCGGCGAAGCGATCAAGGTGTTCGTGGTGGTCAAACCGGGCATGACCCTGACCAAGGATCAAGTCATGGAGCACATGCGCGCCAACCTGACCGGCTACAAAGTCCCGCGTAGCGTCGAGTTCCGCGACTCACTGCCTACTACAAACGTCGGCAAGATCCTGCGTCGTGAATTGCGCGATGAGGAATTGAAGAAGTTAGGGTTGAAGAAGTAAAAGTTCTTCTGCCAGGCTTCGCTCCTACAGGTGATCAAAAAACCTGTGGGAGCGAGGCTTGCCCGCGATAAGGCTGGACGCGACAGACCTGATATATGCGGTGTTCTTATCGCGGGCAAGCCCGGCTCCCACAGGTTTTGTGATCGTCTGTTGGAGCTGTGCTTCTCCGCGAACGCATTATCGTTCTAGGTTCGAATGCGGCCCAGTAGAGTCTCACGCAAGAACCTCATCGGTTCCCGGCTGCGGCGTACACATCGCCACGCTCCCGCTTACCAACCGCGACCACAGTAACGACCACTCGGTCATCTTCGACCCGATACACCAGTCGATAACCTGCGCTGCGCAGTTTGATCTTGTAGTGGTCCGGCATGCCATGCAAAGCATCACCCGGAACTCTTGGCAGGCTGAGTCGCTCTTGAAGCTTCTTCTTCAACTGGTCACGAATTGTATGGCCCAGCTTTTCCCACTCTTTCAATGCTGATGGCAGAAACTCAAGCTTAAAGGTCATCAATGTCTACCGGCACGGGCTTTTCATGCTGGCGCGACTTGATAAGGTCGGCGAGATCGAGATCGTCAAGACGCTCCATCATGGCCTCGAAGACCTCTGCGGGGACCATATAGCCCATCACCTTGTTATGGTTAAGAACTGCGACTGGCAATCCATGGGCACCACTCAATACCGCTGAGGGATTTTTCTTCAATTCGGATACGCTGACGGCGATGTCGGCCAAGATACTTTGCATTATTTGGTGCTCCATTTTGGGCGATATTTTGGTCTTTTTAATGGGCTTTCGCAACCATCCAAGTGGGCCATTGCTTATTATGAATTTCGCGTCGGATATGGGAGGTCGTCACAAGTAACCTCAATCTGCGACAATCCCCGCCTTTGCACCTTTCAAAAAGACCCTGCGCACCTGATGACCGATCAAACGCCCTCGATTGACCAACTCCTGAAGAACCTCGACCACGCGATGATCAGCGATCGTCATCGCTTGCGCCGCCAGTTGCATGAGCTGCGCAAGAAGCCCGATGAGGCGAAGCTGGCGCAGTGGGTGGCGAAGGTGCAGGCGTCGTGTGCTCAGGTGACTGCGCGGCGTGATAGCGTGCCGCTGATTCGTTACGACGACAGCCTGCCGATTGCTGCCAAGCGTGACGAAATCAAAGAGGCGCTGCTCAAGCACCAGGTGCTGATCATTGCGGGTGAAACCGGGTCGGGTAAAACCACCCAGTTGCCGAAGATCTGTCTGGAAATCGGTCGCGGGCAACACGGTCTGATTGGTCACACCCAGCCACGTCGAATCGCAGCGCGCAGCGTCGGCAGTCGCGTGGCAGAAGAGCTGGGAACGCCATTGGGCGCGCTGGTCGGTTATCAGGTGCGCTTCGAGGATCAGAGCGACAGCAGCACCCTGATCAAGCTGATGACCGACGGTATCCTGCTGGCGGAAACCCAGCACGACCGCTTTCTTGAGCGTTACGACACAATCATCGTCGACGAAGCCCACGAGCGCAGCCTCAATATCGATTTCCTGCTGGGTTACCTGAAAACCCTGCTGCCGCGTCGCCCGGACCTGAAAGTCATCATCACGTCGGCGACCATCGACTTGCAGCGGTTTTCCGAGCACTTCAATGACGCACCTATCGTCGAGGTTTCCGGTCGGACGTTCCCCGTGGAAACCTGGTATCGCCCGCTGACCTCCCAGCAGGACGAAGAGGGCAACAGCGTCGAAGATGACCTGACGGTTGATCAGGCGATTCTCGCGACGCTGGACGAGCTGGCCGCTTTCGAACGCAGCGAACGCAAGAGCCCTGGCGATGTTCTGGTGTTCCTGCCCGGCGAGCGTGAAATCCGTGACGCTGCAGAAATGCTGCGTAAGGCGCAGCTCAAACATACGGAAATCCTGCCTTTGTATGCGCGCCTGTCGCCTGCCGAGCAGCAGCGGATTTTCCAGTCGCATCCGGGACGGCGTGTGGTACTGGCAACCAACGTTGCTGAAACTTCGTTGACCGTTCCGGGCATCCGTTACGTGATCGACACCGGGACCGCGCGCATCAGCCGCTACAGCTATCGCGCCAAGGTACAGCGCTTGCCCATTGAGGCCGTTTCCCAGGCTAGCGCCAACCAGCGTAAAGGCCGTTGCGGCCGGGTTGAGCCGGGCCTGTGTGTGCGGCTGTACAGCGAAGAAGATTTTAACGGGCGGCCGGAGTTTACCGATCCGGAAATCCTGCGCACCAACCTCGCCGCAGTGATCCTGCAGATGCTGCATCTGCGCCTGGGCGAGATCACGGACTTCCCGTTCATTGAGCCACCAGATGGCAAAGCCATCAGCGACGGTTTCAACCTCTTGCAGGAACTGTCGGCGGTTAACCGCGAAAATCAGCTGACACCGCTGGGCCGCCAGTTGGCACGCTTGCCGGTGGACCCGCGCATGGGGCGCATGTTGCTGGAAGCAGCAAAGCAGGGCAGCTTGCAGGAGGTGTTGATCGTCGCCAGCGCGATGTCCGTGCAGGACGTGCGCGAGCGTCCGCCGGAGCGTCAGCAAGCGGCGGATCAGGCCCACGCACAATGGAAGGACGCTGATTCGGACTTCGCCGGACTGGTCAATCTGTGGCGTGGTTTCGAAGAGCAACGTCAGGCCCTGACCGCCAGCCCGCTGCGTAACTGGTGCCGTCGTAACTTCCTCAACTACCTGCGCCTGCGCGAATGGCGCGACGCTCACCGCCAGTTGGGCCTGATCTGTCGCGACCTGCAACTGACGGTCAACAAAGAGCCCGCCGACTACCCGAAATTCCACAAGGCGATTCTCTCCGGTCTGCTCAGTCAGATCGGGCAGAAAGCCGACGAAGGCGATTACCTCGGTGCGCGGCAACGGCGCTTCTGGATTCACCCGTCGTCAGGGTTGGGCAAGAAGCGGCCGCAATGGTTGATGACCGCTGAGCTGGTGGAAACCACCAAACTGTATGCGCGCATGGTCGCCAAGATCGATTCAGACTGGATCGAGCCGCTGGCCGGGCATTTGATCAAGAAGAACCACTTCGAGCCGCATTGGGAAAAGAAGCGCGGGCAGGTCGTGGCGTTCGAACAGATCACCTTGTTTGGCCTGATCGTGGTCGGCCGTCGTCCGGTGCACTACGGGCCGATTGATCCGGTGGTCTCCCGAGAACTGTTCATCCGCGAAGGGTTGGTGCGTGGCGAGATCAACTCTCGCGCCAAGTGCCTGAGCGCCAATACCCGGTTGCTGGAAACCCTCGACGAACTGGAAGCCAAGGCGCGTCGCCGCGACATTCTCGCTGACGAAGACACGCTTTACGGCTTTTACGAGGCACGAATTCCCGCCGAGATTCATCAGGCTGCGACCTTCGATCACTGGTACAAAACCGAGAGTCAGAAGAACCCGCAACTGTTGATCATGCGCGAAGAAGACGTATTGGCCCGCGAGGCCAATGAAGTCACCGCGGCGTATTACCCGGACACCCTCAAGCTGGGCGATCTGACCCTGCCGCTGACTTATCACTTCGAACCCAATCATCCTCGCGATGGCGTGACCGTACGCGTACCTGCGCCGTTGTTGCTGTCGTTGCCCGCCGAGCGGCTGGAATGGCTGGTGCCGGGCTTGCTGGAAACCAAATGCATCGCGCTGGTCCGCAACCTGCCCAAGGCAATTCGCAAGAACTTCGTGCCGGTCCCGGACTTTATCAAGGCAGCGTTGCAGCGCATTACGTTTGGCGAAGGTTCGTTGCCCCAGGCGCTGGGTCGCGAGTTGCTGCGCATGACCGGTGCGCGAGTCAGTGACGAGGCCTGGGCTGAAGCCGCGCAGCAGCTTGAAAGCCATCTGAAAATGAATCTGGAAATTGTCGACGGCAACGGCAAGTTTCTCGGCGAAGGCCGTGAGCTGGACGAATTGACGGCACGCTTTGCCGAAGCCAGTCAGGCTGCCCTGGCGGTTCCGCAGTCAGCGAAAGGTCAGCAGCCCGTGGAGGCGAAAGTCTTCGCGCCGGTGGCGGAAAAAACCCAGCAGAACATCGCCGGGCTGTCCATGACGGTTTACCCGGCGCTGGTCGAAGAGTCTGGCACGGTCAAGGAAGGACGTTTCTCCACATCGGCCGAGGCTGAGTATCAGCATCGCCGCGCTTTGCAGCGGCTTTTGTTGCAGCAGCTGGCTGAACCGGCCAAGTTCCTGCGCAGCAAACTGCCGGGCCAGACCGAGCTGGCATTGCTGTATCGCGAGTTGGGGCGCATCGATGCGCTGGTCGAAGACATTCTGCTGGCCAGCCTCGACAGCTGCGTGCTGGAAGGCGAGGAGAGCTTGCCCCGTGACGGTGCCGGGCTGCTGGCATTGGCCGAACGCAAGCGTGGCGCATGGACTGAACACGCCGAGCGTCTGGCGAAGCTGACCCTGGATATTCTCAAGCTCTGGCACGGCCTGCAAAAGCGCTTCAAGGGCAAGATCAATCTGGCCGAGGCGGTCGCGCTCAACGACATCAAGTCGCAGCTGGCGCAGTTGGTCTATCCGGGCTTCGTCCGCGAAACTCCGGCGCAATGGCTCAAGGAGTTGCCGCGTTACCTGAAAGCCATCGAAATGCGTTTGGAGAAACTCCCAAGCCAGGTGCAGAAGGACCGGGTCTGGAGCATTGAACTGGCCGGGCTTTGGACCCAATACCAGGCCCGCGCCAGTAAACACGCCCAGGAAGGCAAGCGCGATCCGGAGCTGACCGCCTATCGCTGGTGGCTTGAGGAATACCGCGTGTCGTTGTTCGCCCAGCAACTGGGGACCAGAATGCCGGTGTCCGATAAGCGCCTGAGTAAGCAATGGAGCCAAGTGGAGGGGTAGGCCGTTCAAACGGATATCTGTGAGTGAGCTTGCTCGCGATGAACGATGACACGGTAATGGCTGACAAACCGAGTCGTCTGCATCGCGGGCAAGCCTCGCTCCCACAGGTTTACAGGCGAACATAGAATCTCACACAGGTTTGATACAGCACCCAGTGCGTGGGTCATGCGCAAAACGTGTGGGAGCGAGGCTTGCCCGCGATACATGAGACGCGGCTGGAAGACACACCGCGTTATCCTTTATCGTCCGGATGCGGCTCGGCCCAGGCACCGCTCAGATATAGGTACTCACCTGATCGCACGAGCACCTACAGGTCTTCTGTTCAAACTCCCCAATATAGGGGCCGATATGGCACACTTCGGCCCTTGAACCCCTGAGCGTTGCCAAAGCTTGTCCGCACCAAGGGTGTTTTACCGTTTTGCATTGGTACGTCGGTCCCAAAAAAGTGGGGCCGCCGCGATGCCCGAGCAGGTCGTTACCTGCATTGATCAATAAGAGAGGAACGACCGTGCACAACGTCGTCATCAGCGGCACAGGCCTGTACACCCCGGCCAACAGCATTTCCAATGAAGAGCTGGTGCAGTCTTTCAATACCTACGTTGCTCAATTCAACAGCGAGAACGCTGCCGCCATCGAGCGTGGCGAAGTCCAGGCGCTGACTGAATCCAACGCTGCCTTTATCGAAAAAGCCTCGGGCATAAAAAGCCGTTTTGTCATGGACAAGGACGGTATTCTTGACCCGCACCGCATGAAGCCGCGCTTGCCCGAACGCTCCAATGATGAATGGTCGATCCTCTGCCAGATGGGTGTGGCTGCCGCTGAGCAAGCCTTGCAACGTGCAGGCAAGACCGCTGCCGATGTCGACGGCGTCATCGTCGCCTGCTCGAACCTGCAACGCGCCTACCCGGCGATTTCCATCGAAATTCAGGCAGCATTGGGTGTTCAGGGTTTCGGCTTTGACATGAACGTCGCCTGTTCATCGGCAACCTTCGGGATTCAGGCAGCAAGCAACAGCGTGCAATTGGGCCAGGCCCGCGCAGTATTGGTCGTCAGCCCGGAAATCTGCACCGCACACCTGAATTTCCGTGACCGCGACAGCCACTTCATCTTCGGTGATGCCGCCACTGCTGTGCTGGTTGAGCGTGCCGATCTGGCCACTTCAGCGTATCAGTTCGATATTCTCGGCACCAAGTTGCTGACCAGCTTTTCCAACAACATCCGTAACAACTTCGGTTTTCTCAACCGCACAGCAGAAGAGGGCGAAGGCGCGCCCGACAAACTGTTCGTCCAGGAAGGCCGCAAGGTGTTTCGCGAAGTCTGTCCGATGGTCGCCGAACTCGTGGGTACGCACCTGCATGAAAATAGCCTGAACGTCAGCGATGTGCAGCGCTTCTGGCTGCATCAGGCCAACCTCAGCATGAACCATTTGATCGTCAAAAAGCTCTTGGGCCGCGACGCCTCGGTCGAAGAAGCACCGGTGATTCTCGACACGTATGCGAACACTAGCTCGGCGGGGTCGGTGATCGCGTTCCATACTTATCAGGATGACCTGCCAAGCGGCGCGCTGGGGGTGCTGAGTTCGTTTGGTGCAGGCTATTCGATTGGCAGCGTGATTCTGCGCAAGCGTTGAGGGCGGCGGGCTTCCAGAGGTTACGATGTTGGGGCGTTAGATGAAAAGCCGTCACAGCCCTCGGAACTCCGACAAAGTGGTATCGAAAAAAAAGCCCGACCTTGCCCTGGCGAACGGATGATGGGGATCGCCAGGGCAACGTCGAGCTGTAAGGTCTTTGCGACGTCAAGCGACGGGAGCTGTGCCGCTTGAAGCCTGAAACGTGTTGCGGTGCTCTTTAGAACTTCGCTTCCAGATCCAGTTGCAGGGTTTTTGCATCTGCGTCGGTGCGCCCGGCGTTAGGGATGTGGTCAGCATCGGCCAAGAGGTAAGTGGCACCAATCGTGAAGTTCTTGTCGATTTCGTAACCAACTTTCAACTTGTGACCGCGTGAGCCGGTGAAGCCGTTGGCGAAGTCCGAGTCGGTGAACGCGCCGACCACGCCATTGCGTTGTACATCGCGGTAGTTGTAGTCCAGACCGAAACCGAACACCTTGGTTTTCACACCCGCCAGCCAGGCCGTGTCATTGCCGTCAGAGGCTTTGTCGTTGACGACGTATTGACCATACACACCCAGTGGTACAGCCAGGCCGCTGATATCTATCTGACCGAAACCTTCGTACAACTGGAACTCAGTCGGTGTATTACCGTTGACTGCAAGACCGGCTGCGCCCTCATCGTCATCGTTGTCGAAACCGTAGACGCTACCGCCCAAGGTAACTTTCAGGTTGTCTGTCGGCGCGAACCTGGCACCCAACTGACCGGCATACATGCGTAGGTCATGACGGAATTGCGTGCCTTCACCGTCGATATTGTTGTTGAGGGTGTAATGACCCGCGCTGCCGAACAACTCGGTTTTGCCGCCCAGTGGCAAGCTGTAGGTCGCTGCCAGGCCTTCAGGGTTGAGGTCGCTGTCCCAGATGATATCGCCCATGCTGACCCACGGCTGGTTCATCTTGCCGCCGATGATGTGCAGGTTCTTGATGGCTGTCGGGGCGTAGTCGATGTAGCCCAGGTCCAGCCACAGGTTTTTCTTGGCGAACTTGTTATCCAGATCCGCGTTGGTAGAGCGACCATCACCGCTGGTGCCGCCGGTGGCGATGCGAATACCCGTGTTCACTTGCGGGTTGATTTCGGTATAGGCACCCAGTCTTGCCCGGATACGCTGGCGGCTCTGGTCCTGACTGTTGCTCTGCCCTTCGACGTTGACGAATTCCTGGCGAACACGGACGTCACCCTTGAACTGAGTCTTGGTCGCCCAGGCGACTTTTTTCTCGAACTCGGCCTGAGAGGCTGTCTTGGTGTTCTGCACATCTGCGAGTGCTTGTTTCTGTGCTGCCTGGTCTTTGGCCAGTTCGGTCTGCAGTTCAGCGTACTGGGCTGCGTTGATAGAGCCGTTAGCCTTGAGCATGTCCAGCAATTTAGCGTCGACTGCGGCATTGGCAGGAATAGCCATTGCCAATACCAGGCCACCACACAGGGCCGAAGCAGTACGTGTAGAAACAAGACGCATGTTGATCTCCATAACGTGAATAAGGACGACATCAGGTCATCCTGGGGAAACCGCCCCACAGGCAGGGCGTTTGAGGGTTAGTACCCCCGGTTCTAAAAACAGGCGCCAGTATCACGATGGGTTATGACAAAAAGGTGGCACAACGATGGCGTCTCGGTGACATTTAAAAGTCTGTAAGCCTTGAGCTAGAGCCTTCGAAGCCGAGACGGGTGAACATTGTTGACTGATGGGGGATACTGCTGCGTCGCTCGATTCAGTTGGGGAAGTCCGCATGCCCGTCCAGATATCTACCCTTGATAACGTCGTGCCTACCCAATGGGACGCACTGGTTCCGGGGGGGCAGCCGTTCGTGCGCCATGCTTTTCTCAGTGCGCTGGAAGACAGCGGTAGCCTCGGGCCACGCTCGGGCTGGCAGGCTGAACACCTGCTCAACTACCAGAATGGTGAGCTGGTCGCGGCGATGCCTGCGTATCGCAAGTGGCACTCTTACGGCGAGTACGTGTTCGATCACAGCTGGGCTGATGCCTGCCGTCGCGCGGGCATTGCGTATTACCCCAAGCTGCTGGTGGCGGTGCCGTTCAGTCCGGTGAGTGGCGCAAGGATTTTGTCGGCGTCGCCTGAGGCCGGCATTGAGTTGCTCAATGCTGTGCCCGGTTATCTTCAGGACCAGGAACTCTCCAGCGCACACGTTAATTTCACCGACCCCCTGGCCGATGCGTTTCTTGACGAGCAGCCAGGCTGGCTACAGCGTTATGGTTGCCAGTTTCATTGGCAAAACCGTGGCTATCGGGATTTTCAGGACTTCCTCGATGCCTTGAGTTCGCGCAAGCGCAAGCAGATGCGCAAGGAGCGCGAGCAGGTAGCGGGGCAGGGCATCGAGTTCGACTGGCTCGAAGGCCATCAGCTAAGCGAGCTGCTGTGGGATTTCGTATATGCCTGTTACTCCAATACCTACGAGGTGCGTGGGCAATCGCCGTATCTGACGCGTGAGTTCTTTAGTCTGTTGGCCGAGCGCATGCCTGAGGCCATCCGTGTGGTGCTGGCGCGACAGGGTTCACGGCCGGTAGCAATGGCGTTCAGCCTGTTGGGCGGTGACAGTTTTTACGGGCGCTATTGGGGATGTCTCGCGGAGTTCGACCGCCTGCATTTCGAGACGTGTTTCTACCAGGGCATGGATTACGCCATCGCCCACGGCCTGAAGCGTTTCGATGCCGGGGCGCAAGGTGAGCACAAATTGATTCGCGGCTTCGAGCCGGTGATCACTCGGTCATGGCACTACTTGACCCATGCCGGGCTGAAGGACGCGGTCAGTGATTTTCTTGACCAGGAAAGGGTTGGCATCCTGGCGTATGCCGAAGATGCCAAAGGAGCGCTGCCGTATCGGCAGGTTTGACGACAATCTCGTGCCTTTGAGCGGCCTTGTGGGAGCGAATTCGTTCGCGAAGGGGCCGGTGCATTCACGTCATCTCCACAGTCAGGAATACCGCCTTCCCGAATGAATTCGGTCCCACAGGGGGTGTATTCCAATCCATCAGTTGCAGGGGCTGACAGAATCAATCAATCCCCACAAACCCTCCGGTCTGATGCTGCCACAGCCTTGCATACAAGCCACCATGTGCCAGCAACTCGGCGTGTGTACCGCTTTCAGCAATGCGGCCGTTTTCCAGTACGACCAGTCGGTCCATTCGCGCAATCGTCGACAGACGGTGAGCGATGGCGATCACGGTTTTGCCCTTCATCAGCGTTTCCAGGCTTTCCTGAATTGCCGCTTCGACTTCCGAATCCAGTGCCGAGGTGGCTTCGTCCATGATCAGAATCGGCGCGTCCTTGAGCAGCACCCGGGCAATCGCGATACGCTGGCGTTGCCCACCTGACAGCTTCACGCCGCGTTCACCCACCTGAGCGTCAAAGCCCACGCGTCCTTCGGAATCTGTCAGGAGCGGGATGAACTCATCCGCCCGAGCCTTGCGCACGGCTTCCCACAATTGCTCGTCGGTGGCCTCCGGTTTGCCGTAGAGCAAATTGTCACGGATCGAGCGGTGCAGCAGCGACGTGTCCTGAGTGATCATGCCGATCTGTTCGCGCAGACTTTCCTGGGACACATGGGAAATGTCCTGACCGTCGATGAGGATCTGTCCGCCCTGTACGTCGTACATGCGCAACAGCAGGTTGACCAGCGTCGACTTGCCCGCACCTGATGGACCAATCAGACCGATTTTCTCGCCCGGTCTGATGTCCAGGTTCAGGCCGTGGATGATCCCGTTACCGTTGCCATAGTGGAAATCCACACCGTCGAATTTCACGCCGCCCTTGTCCACGTTCAAGCGCGGTGCAGGCTTGCGATCGGTGACGCTGACCGGTTGGGAAATGCTCGCCAGACCGTCCTGCACCATGCCGATGTTTTCGAAGATGCCGTTGACCACCCACATGATCCAGCCAGACATATTGACGATACGGATCGCCAGACCTGTAGCCAGCGCAATAGCGCCCACCGAGATCAGGGACTGGGTCCACAGCCACAACGCCAGACCGGTAGTGGTGACGATCAGCACCCCGTTCATGGTGGTAATGACGGTGTCCATGGCGGTCACCACGCGACCGGCCAGTTGGGTTTTTTCGGTCTGTTCGATAATCGCTTCGCGAGCGTACTGTTGTTCGTAATTGGTATGAGCAAAAAGCTTCAAGGTGGTGATATTGGTGTAGCCGTCAACGATACGGCCCATGAGTTTGGAGCGCGCATCCGAGGACACCACCGAGCGTTCTTTCACACGGGGGACGAAGTAGCAGAGCGCGGCAATATACGAAGCAATCCACGCCAGCAGCGGGATCATCAGGCGCCAGTCTGCTTCAGCGAACAAGACCAGGGCGCTGATGGCGTAGATCAACACGTGCCAGAGCGCATCCACAGCCTGAACGGCAGAGTCGCGCAATGAGTTACCGGTTTGCATGATGCGTTGGGCGATGCGCCCGGCGAAATCGTTCTGGAAGAACCGCACGCTCTGCTTGAGCACATAGCTGTGGTTCTGCCAGCGAATCATGCTGGTCATGCCGGGGCTGATGGTCTGGTGCACAAGCAGGTCGTGCAAGCCAACGAATATCGGACGTAACAACAGGGCAACCACGGCCATCCAGATGAGCTCATTGGCGTGGACGCTGAAAAAGTCTTTATCGGGCGTGCCCTGGGCCAGATCAATGATACGGCTCAGGTAACTGAACATCGCGACTTCGATCAACGCGCCAACCAGGCCGACTACCAGCAAGGCTGCAAAGCTCGGCCAGACCTGGCGCAGGTAGTAGATGTAGAAGGCTAGAACGGTATTGGGCGGGGCGTCGGTGGGAGCGTCACGGAAGATATCGATCAGTTTTTCGAAACGACGATAGAACATTGGCAATGATGCCCACGAGTTAGGCGGGCTCTCCTTACTGAGCGGATATTCCCTTGATCGGACCGCATGAAATCAAGAATGCTTAAACTGATTTCATGCGGACACGTTTAGCTTATTCGACTCGCTTGGCGGACTTGATGTAGATCGGGTCGAGAGGGACGTTCTGCATGCCTTGCTTGTTGCCGGACTGGGCGTTGACGATCTGGTCGACTACATCCATGCCCTTGACCACTTTGCCGAAAACGGCGTAACCGAAGTCGCGCACGCCGTTGTCCAGCATGGCGTTATCGGCCGTGTTGATGAAGAACTGGCTGGTGGCCGAATTGACTTGCGAGGTACGGGCCATGGCAACGGTGCCACGCACGTTATGCAGGCCATTGTTCGCTTCGTTCTTGATCGGATCTTTGGTCGGCTTCTGCTGCATTTGCGCAGTGAAACCGCCGCCTTGGGCCATGAAACCCGGGATCACACGGTGGAAAATCGTGTTGTTGTAGAAGTTGCTGTCGACGTAGCCCAGGAAGTTCGCAGTGCTGATCGGAGCCTTCTGGTCTTCGAGCTGGATTTCAATCGCGCCGAAGCTGGTGTCGAGCACGACGCGGGTCGGCTTGGCAGGTGTTGCAGCCATGAGGTTGGCGGCGAACAACACGGAGCAGGCGGCGATGACGATTTTTTTCAGCATGGGTCAGTTGATCCTGATTGATGGTTTCGACTGCGATCGATAATGCAGACACATGAAGCGATGCAGGCTGCAAGGTAATCACGTTTGGCTTTTTTTGCCCAGCGTGAAAGCGCTTTAGACGTTCACGTCAGCCTGTACGGCATCGATGAATTCCAGGGCGATACGGTTGAACTGCTCCGGGTGCTCAAGCGGCGTGGCGTGACGGGAGTCTTTGATGACCACCAGTCGAGCATTCGGGATCAGTCCCACGTACGCTTCTTTAAGCGCGACCGGTGTGTAATCCCGATCGGCACTGATCACCAGTGTAGGGCAGGTAATGCGCGACAGCTTGTGCTCGACGCCCCACCCGACGATTGCATCAAAGCTGGCCAGATAAGCGCGTTTGTCGTTGCTTGCAAAGCGTTCGGCCATGAGATGGCGTAAATGTGCATGTTCGGGTTTGGGGAACAGATTGTGACTCACCGCGTTGCCCAGGGTACGCATGCCCAGCAGCCGCGCCAGCACCCAACGCTTGGTGTATTGCCAGACATCGTTGGCGCTGCGCACTTTGACCTGCGGTGCACTATTGACGATGCACAGGCTTTTCAGCAAATGAGGATAATCCACCGCTAACTGGAAACCGATCATCCCACCCATGGACAGCCCCAGTACATGCACCTGGCCCAGATTGAGGTGCTCGATCAGCGCTTCGACATCGGCACTGAAGCCACGAATGCTGTAGCGCTCCCGGGGTTTGTCGGAGCGCCCGTGGCCGCGCATGTCCATGGCGATGACCCGATAACGGGCGGCGAATGCCGGGATCTGATACTCCCAGTCCCGGCAGCTTGAGCCCAGGCCATGCAGCAATAGCAAGGGTGGGCCCTGGCCATATTCTTCGTAATGCAACGAGCAGCCGTCATGTTCGAAATGGGCCATGGACAGGTCCTTGTCAGGCTTGTTGAGGCGCGGCGAAAGCAGCGGTCAGCGGTGCGGTATCAAAGGTGCGGATCAGTTCGATGAGAATCTGCGTCGCTGGCCCCAGTGGTTTGTCTTTGCTGGAGTAAAGATAGAAGGTCGGGTTACGACTGCCACCTTTGTCCATCGGCAATGCCTTGAGTACACCTTCACGCAGTTCGCGTTCGATCAGGTGACGCGGCAACCAGGCAAAGCCTAGACCACTGCTGACAAATGTCGCGGCGGTCGGCAGGCTGCCGACCGTCCAGCGCTGCTCAGCGCCCAGCCAGCCGACGTCTCGGGGTTGCTGACGGCCGGAATCGCGGATCACCACTTGCAACTGGCTTTCCAGATCCTGAAAGGTCAGTTCTCGGTGCAATTGATGCAGTGCATGTTCCGGGTGGGCGACGGCGACGAACTCCACGGTGCTCATTTCAGTGCCCAGATAACCGGGAATGCTGAAGCCACTGATCGCCAGATCGGCAACGCCTTCGAGCAAGACTTCTTCTACCCCTGACAGCACTTCTTCGCGCAGCCTGACGCGGCAGCCACGGCTTTGCGGCATGAAGGCTGTCAGTGCCCGGACCAGTCTTGCGTTGGGATACGCGGCATCCACCACCAGACGCACTTCGGCTTCCCAGCCTTGCTCCATGTGATGGGCAAGGTCTTCAAGCTGGCTGGCTTGTTTGACCAATTGCCGGGAGCGGCGCAGCAGCACGCCACCCGCTTCGGTCAGCACCGCCTTGCGCCCGTCGATACGCAACAGCGGCACGCCAAGCTGCTCCTGCATGCGCGCCACGGTGTAGCTGACTGACGACTGCGAACGATGCAGCACTTCGGCTGCCTGGGCGAAGCCGCCATGATCGACCACGGCCTGCAAGGTTCGCCATTGATCGAGAGTGACGCGGGGGGCTTTCATGTGATGCTCCTCTTTTGCTGCGCTTTATCCTAATCTGCAATCCCTTCTGGAGACTGCCGATGAACAGAATCTGTTGTGTATTGCTGGCGCTGCTGCCGTTGACGGCCTGGGCGTACCCCATCGAAGTGGAGAAAAGCTACGAGGGCGTTCAAGTCGACTACACCGCTCACGATAGTTTTCACGACATGGGCTCCATCACCGTGAACAACTACGGCGACGTCGACGCCAAATGCAGCGTGGTGTTTCGCAACGGCCCCGAAGCTCCCCGTACCCGGCGCATTACCGTGGCCGCGAAAAAAAGCGCGGACGTGACCGCCAAATTCAACCGCAGCATTATCAAGCTGCGCATCAGTCTTACCTGTAAAGCCGAATGATGCTGGTAGCCATGTGCCGTTTTTCTCAATTGATTCGCGCCTTGAAGGAGCTGACGAGCACCGCGAGGCTGCGATAGCGATTTGCCTGACACACCGCAATCGCAGCCTCGCGGTGCTCGTCAGCTCCTACAGAGCCTGACATGGCAGGTATCAGGGTAAACGAGCGGTAGGACAAAACAAATTATTAGATATTTTGTAGCAGGTTTTTACGCTTTTTAATCGATATGTTCACCCTTAACCTCCACTCCATCGAACACATCTTCTTCGTTGGAGCCACAGATCATGTCCCACGTCCTCGTCATCGAAAGCAGCGCCCGTCAGCAAGGTTCGGTTTCCCGCCAATTGACTCAACAGTTCATCGGCCAGTGGCAAACCGCGCATCCTGCTGATCAAGTGACGGTTCGTGATCTGGCCGCAGACCCTGTGCCGCATCTGGATTCGACATTGCTGGGTGGCTGGATGAAGCCCGCCGATCAGCGCTCGGCTCTAGAGCAAGCCGCACTGGAGCGCTCTGATGTACTGACCGATGAGCTGGTTGCAACGGACGTTCTGGTACTCGCCGCACCGATGTACAACTTCGCAATCCCGAGCACCCTCAAGGCATGGCTGGATCATGTATTGCGTGCCGGTGTGACCTTCAAATACGGCGAAACCGGTCCGCAGGGTCTGCTGGTCGGCAAACGCGCCATCGTTCTTACGGCTCGCGGCGGTATCTACGCTGGCAGCAGCCTGGACCATCAAGAACCGTACCTGCGTCAGGTACTGGCGTTCATCGGCATTCACGACGTTACCTTCATCCACGCTGAAGGCTTGAACATGGGCGGTGACTTCGTCGAGAAGGGTATGAACCAGGCCATCGCCAAACTGGCTCAGGTGGCCTGATCTGAAGCATTGCTGCGCGCTCTAATGAATCGACTTCCCCTTGGCACCTCCCGCTCCTGGGTGCATGGCCCGATAGATCCCCTTTTTTGGCGGGTTATCGGGCTTTTTTCTTTTGTGTATTTCAGCGACGACTTCGTCTGAATTGCATTTCCTGTTTGTCTGCATTTTGACTAGACTCGGTTGGTAGCTGAATCGATTAATCCGATTCAGCCTGATGCTGCTGCGAATCCAATAATTCCAATAAGGACTACCCCAATGAAACCTCTTGCCTGGCTTTTCGGCCTCAGCGCAATTGCCGTCGCTACACAGGCTGCCGCATGGGACTACGTGCTGCTCGACACCGACAAGCCCGCCCAGAACCAGCAAATCACCAGCGCCCAACTCGGGGTCAAGACCGACAAACCGTTCTCCATCACGATGCGCACGCTGCATGGCGGTCGGCAGGAAGGTGTGAGCGTAATTGATATCGACAACGGCACGATGAAGCTTACGGTGGTGCCCACCCGCGGCATGAACGTGCTGCAAGCGTCTGTGGGCGATGTGCGCATGGGCTGGGATTCGCCGGTGAAAGACATCGTCAATCCAGCGTTTATCGAACTCAATGGTCGTGGCGGTCTGGGCTGGCTGGAAGGGTTCAACGAGTTGGTGACCCGCTGCGGTTACGAATGGGTCGGGCACCCGGGCATGGATAACGGCGAGTTACTGACCCTTCATGGTCGCGCCGCGAACATTCCGGCCAGTAAAGTGACGTTGCACATTGATGAAAAGCCGCCGTTTGCCATCCGTCTCAAAGGCGAATTGAAAGAGCAGGCGTTCAAGAAGGTCGACTTCTCGGTGCAGACCGAACTGGTGACTGATGCCGGCAGCACGCGCTTCACCCTCAACGACACGTTGACCAATAACGGGGACTACCCGAAGGAATATCAGGCTCTGTATCACAGTAACTTCAGCACGCCGTTCCTGGAGCAGGGCGCGCGTTTCGAAGCGCCGGTGAAGCAGGTGTCGCCGTTCAACGAAAAGGCCAAAGGTGATCTCGGTGATTGGCAAACCTATCGCGCGCCAACACCCGACTACGACGAAACCGTTTACAACGTGGTGCCTTATGGTGATGCCAAGGGCGAGACCCTTGCGGTCCTGCATAACAAAGGCGGCAGCCTGGGTGTGTCGCTGGGCTTCAATACCCAGCAGTTGCCAGTCTTCTCGCTGTGGAAAAACACTGACACCAAAGGCCAGGGTTATGTGACCGGTCTGGAGCCGGGCACCAGCTTTTCCTACAACCGCCGTTACCAACGCCCGCTGAATCTTGTGCCGACCATTGGTCCCAAGGAGCAACGCCAGTTTGAGATCAGCTACAGCTTGTTAGCCGACAAAGCAGCAGTCGATACCGCGCTGGGCAAGGTCAAAGATATCCAGGCCGGGCGTGCGACCGAAGTGCGTAAAGAGCCGTTGGTGGATTTGAGTAAGGAGTAAGCCTCGTCAGGCGGGCAGATGTGTCTTCTGTAGGGGCGACTGCTTCGTCTCCGCCGCTGCGTTGTCTCACAGCAAGCTCGGTCCCATGTGGGAGCGGTGCTTGCCCGCGATAAGAACACCGCGATTTATCCTTCGACCGCGCCGCCCTTATCGCGGGCAAACACCGCTCCCACAAAAAAACCTTATTTATTCAGTGAGTTATGTTTTGTTTGATAGGCACGCGCAAGCTACATGAATTGAATTCGCCGTGCTTTATGGACACCTAATCCCCCAACCCGTTAAGGTCGCCGCCTTCAACGGGGGAGTGCTCATGGGTTATCTACTTATCGTGACGCTGATCCAGGCGTTTTCATTCAGCCTGATCGGCGTTTTTCTGGCAGGGCATGTCGACAGCTACTTTGCTGTGCTGATCCGCGTCGTACTGGCCGGGCTGGTCTTTATCCCGCTGACTCAATGGCGTAGGGTGGAGCCGGGCTTCATGCGCGGGATGCTGGTCATCGGTGCGCTGCAATTCGGCATCACCTACGTCTGCCTGTACCTGAGCTTCCGGGTGCTGACCGTGCCGGAAGTCCTGCTCTTCACTATCCTCACGCCACTGCACGTAACCCTGATCGAAGACGCACTCAATCGACGCTTCAACCCGTGGGCCCTCTTGGCCGCACTGGTTGCCGTATTGGGCGCAGGCGTGATTCGTTGGGACGGCATCGACGGCAACTTCCTTGGCGGTTTCCTGCTGCTGCAAGTGGCCAACTTTACCTACGCCGCAGGTCAGGTGCTGTACAAACATCTGGTCGCGCGCTACCCCAGCGATCTGCCGCACTACCGGCGCTTCGGCTACTTCTACCTGGGGGCGCTGATCATCGCCTTGCCCGCGTTCCTGATGTTCGGCAACCCGCAAAGGTTGCCGGACGCAGCGGATCAGTGGGCAGTGCTGCTGTTCCTCGGGTTTTGCTCCACGGCGCTGGGCATGTATTGGTGGAACAAGGGAGCGTGTCTGGTCAACGGCGGCACCCTGGCGGTCTTCAACGTCCTGCATGTGCCGGTCGGGCTGCTGATCAACCTGCTGATCTGGAACCAGAACGAACCGCTGGAGCGTCTGGCTTTTGGCGGGGTGCTGATTCTGGTGTCGTTGTGGGTTAGTCGGCTTGGTTCGATGGGGCGGAGATCCGCATCTTGAAGACTCAACAGAAGGTTACAGATTCTGAACCTTCTGTTGAGTGACGCTTCTTTCAGGGATCTGTCCGGTATCGCTTTTTGGCGGCTTGGGCCCTGTAGCGCTCTAGCATTTCTGGCGTATTGGCGGCTCCTGCAACGTAGACTTCATCGTCCATTGCGTTGACAGGATGCGCGCCATCCAGGCCTTGAATGCTTACGATCTGATCAAGCCAATCGTCACGGCTAGTAACCGGGCGAATAAAGTTGCTCAGATAGCAGTCGAGAATTCCCAGTTCGGGCGAATCAATTTCCTGGCTGAGCGCTTGGAGGTAAGCATTTTTCTCAGTCGCAGCCCAGGCGATTGAGAATCCGGCGCGGAAGCATAACTCCATGTGCACGAGTAAGATCGCTCTACCGTTGCCGTCGAGAAAAGGATGGGCGAAAGCAAACAGGCCCATGATGGTCCCGGCTTTTTCTTTCATTTTATTTTTGTCGCTAGCCAGGCGCAGGGCATAGTCGACGGCGAGTTTTATCTGCTCGGGTCTTTCGAATTCAGTACGGAAAGGCGAGTCTACGTCGCCCTTCGAGATTTCTTTGTCGGGGGCCGTGGAAAGCCGATCGCGACCGGCCCAGTGATAGAAGTCCTGAAAAAGTGTCCTGTGCGTCTCCAAAACTGTTTGATAGGAGATTTCATCAGTTGTAGCGAGCATATCCAGTGCCGACTCGATTCGAGAGGTAAAGGCAACATGCTCCATACGTTTAACTTTTTCGAGATCCTTCTCGGCAGTAGCGTTCTCCAGATATCCCTTTGTTTTAAAAGTACCAAATGGGTCGAAAACGGCGTGACGTCGGCTGCTCATCGAGCTACTGGATACTTTACGTTCGCCTTGAGCTCATCCAGATAACGCGAGTGCAGTTTCATCATGTCCGGACCAGCGATGAAGCCTTTCCGGCTGAGGCTGATGAGCAAGCCCTCGATATCGTCTGGATTCACTTCGTCGCCAGCCAGGCGGGTGACTACACGAGACACCTTATCCAGCCTGGATTCGGTGTAGTGAACACCGTTGCGTTCCGCTAGAGATCGAATGAATCCGGATACGTTCTTCTCGGGGATATTCAGGGTTGCCATGTCGAAGGGCCTCCTTCTGTAGTTGTCGCAGTGTAGCAAAACTGAGTATGGACGGGGGTTGGAGTCATTGCGCGGAAGATTCAGAAAGGCATCACTTACCCGCCAACCCCACCCGCATATCCGACCCGCTCGGTTGCTGATAAACCCCAAGCCCGAACTCCGGCAGCACCGCCAGCAGGTAATCGAAAACATCGCCTTGAATGCGCTCGTAGTCGGCCCACACGGTTGTGCGAGTGAAGCAGTAGATTTCCAGCGGCACGCCTTGGGACGTGGCTTCCAGTTGGCGGACCATGCAGGTCATGTCCGGGTGAATGTCGGGGTGGCTTTTCAGGTAGGCCAGCGCGTAGGCGCGGAAGGTGCCGATGTTGGTCATGCGTCGGCGGTTGGCGGATAGCGCTGCGACGTTGCCCTGAGCCTCATTCCAGGCGAGCAATTCCGCCTGTTTGCGGCTGATGTAATCAGTCAGCAGATGCACCTGGCTGAGCTGCAACTCTTCATCGTCACGCACGAAACGTACGCCGCTGGCGTCGATGAACAGGCTGCGCTTGATGCGTCGTCCGCCGGATTGCTGCATACCACGCCAGTTTCTGAACGACTCTGACATCAGGCGCCAGGTTGGAATGGATACAATCGTCTTATCAAAGTTCTGCACCTTGACCGTGTGCAGCGTGATGTCGACGACATCGCCGTCGGCGCCGACCTGCGGCATTTCGATCCAGTCGCCCACCCGCAGCATGTCATTGCTGGTCAGTTGCACACTGGCCACGAACGAGAGCAGGGTGTCCTTGTAGACCAACAGAATCACCGCCGACATGGCACCCAGACCCGAAAGCAGCAGTAACGGCGAGCGGTCGATCAAGGTGGCGACGATGATGATCGCGGCAAAGATATACAGAATCATCTTCGCCAGCTGTACATAGCCTTTGATCGAGCGGGTACGGGCGTGGGTGGTGCGGGCATAGATATCGAGCAGGGCGTTCAGCAGCGTCCCGATTGCCAGTGTCATGAACAGAATGGTGAACGCCAGTGCGATGTTGCCGATGACGTTCTGCCCGGTTTTGCTGAGGTCAGGTACCAGGTTCAGGCCGAACTGGATCACCAGTGAGGGGACCATTTGCGCCAGCCGATGAAAGACCTTGTTGTGGCGTAAGTCATTGACCCAGTGCAGTGCGGGCTGACGGCCCAGTATTTTTGTAGCGTGCAGAATCAGAAAGCGCGCCAGTCGCCCGGCGACCAGCGCGACGACCAACAGCAACAACAGGCCGAGGCTCGCATGCAGGACGGGATGTTGATCAAGAACTGCCCAGAGATCCTGGGCGCGGCGCCACAACGATTGAATATCCATAGATGATCTTAAAAATCCGGTAGAGAAAAGCGCCGCAATTAGAACATTCATGGCGCAGATAAGGGGACACCTTGGCAAATTGCGTAACAAAATCAGCCATTGGTGGTAAAGAAACTCGGCTCGGGCGGCCGAAACCGTTACGCTATGCGCCGTATTTTTGTATTTCGTCGAGGTAACACCCGTGTTTTCCCAATTCGCCCTGCATGAACGCCTGCTAAAAGCCGTGGCCGAGCTTAAATTCGTCGAGCCGACGCCGGTGCAAGCTGCCGCCATACCTCTGGCGCTGGAAGGGCGTGATCTGCGGGTGACGGCGCAAACCGGCAGCGGCAAGACTGCTGCATTTGTATTACCGATCCTCAATCGTCTGATGGGTCCGGCCAAGGTTCGCGTCGACATTCGTGCCTTGATCCTGCTGCCGACCCGTGAACTGGCGCAGCAGACGCTCAAGGAAGTCGAGCGTTTCTCGCAGTTCACGTTCATCAAGTCCGGTCTGATCACCGGCGGCGAAGACTTCAAGGTCCAGGCCGCCATGCTGCGCAAGGTGCCGGATATCCTGATCGGCACTCCAGGCCGTTTGCTGGAGCAATTGAACGCCGGCAACCTGGACCTGAAAAACGTTGAAGTGCTGGTCCTCGACGAAGCTGACCGCATGCTGGACATGGGTTTCTCCGAAGACGTCGAGCGTCTGGCCAATGAATGCGCCAACCGTCAACAGACCCTGCTGTTCTCGGCCACCACCGGCGGTGCCGGTCTGCGCGAAATGATTGGCAAGGTGCTGAATAATCCGCAGCACCTGCAAGTCAACAGCGTCAGCGAACTGGCTTCCGGTACGCGTCAGCAGATCATCACCGCTGACCACAATAGCCACAAGGAACAGATCGTCCACTGGCTGCTGGCCAACGAGACGTATCAGAAGGCGATTATCTTCACTAATACCAAAGCTCTGGCCGACCGCCTGTATGGCCGTCTGGTAGCGCTGGATTACAAAGCTTTTGTGTTGCACGGCGACAAGGATCAGAAAGACCGCAAGGCCGCTATCGACCGTCTGAAGCAGGGCGGCACCAAGGTGCTGGTTGCTACCGACGTTGCCGCTCGTGGCCTGGACGTTGAAGGTCTGGATCTGGTGATCAACTTCGACATGCCGCGCAGTGGCGATGACTACGTTCACCGTATCGGTCGTACCGGCCGTGCGGGTGCCGAAGGCCTGGCTATCTCGTTGATCTGTCACGGCGACTGGAACCTGATGTCCAGTGTCGAGCGCTACCTCAAGCAGACCTTCGAGCGTCGTACCATCAAGGAAGTCAAAGGCAGCTACGGCGGGCCGAAGAAGGTCAAGGCTTCAGGTAAAGCCGTTGGAGTGAAGAAGAAAAAAACCGACGCCAAGGGTGACAAGAAGAAAACCGGTGCCAAGGCCCCAACCAAACGCAAAATCGCCAACCGGCCGAAGACCGACGCCTTGTCGCTGGTCAGCAAAGACGGCATGGCCCCGCTGAAAAAGCGTAAGACCGAAACGCCTGCGGCTGAGTAAGTTGCCCGCAATTCTCTCGTAGGACCGGTTAAAGCCGGTCCTGCGCTGAGAGCTCTGATTCATCTCCATCCAGTCACCATCGGGCAGCTTCGGCTGAACGGGGCGCTTCAGCACCTGTCACAATTTTCAGCTGCAAGCCTGATGGCCAGATTTCACGGGCCATTCCCCCAAGTTGACTGGAGGTAATAACAATGGACAAACCTTATGACTGGGACCTCGTCGAGCGCCTGTTGCACGAAGTACAGAACAGTGCCGACGACACTTTCAAACCCCGCGAGTACGCAGAGGACCACGCCGCCGCGTCAGCTGCAGTGGGAGAGCCGGTAGCAAATCTGGATCACCTGAAGGTCGTTGCCAGTGAATACGAGAAGCTGCTGCTGGACCGCGGGTTTATCCAGTCACGTCCGGAAGCAGAGGGCGGCAATGGCGAAAACTTTGTCCTGACCCCGCGTGGCGCACAGTTGCTGGCATTGATCGACAGCAGCATACCCGGCAATGACCACCCGCGTCAGGTGCTGGATGAACAACAGGATGCGCTGGATCCGGCAACCTTTGAAGAGGTTGCGGCCAAAGCACAGATTGCTTGAGGAATGCCTGCAGGCTGCTGAATTGAAATGCATCCCTGTAGGAGTGAGCTTGCTCGCGATAGCGCTTCGCCTGTCATGTATTTCGTGACCACCTGAACGCTATCGCGAGCAAGCTCACTCCTACAGGGCCCAGGCATGGCGAATAGAGTGCATGCTCCCTCTTGCATGATCGACAGATTCAGCTTGCTTGAGCCGCCTTCAAACAGCTCAAATCCGTAAAGTCTTTCCTGGTATCGGCGATCTTGCTCAGCAGGCGCTGGCGCTGCTCAGGCGTGCTCTGGGCCATCAGGTCCACCAGCAACGAGATGGCCGCCTGTTCGGTCCTGTCGTAGGCCTCGCGATATTCAGGCGTCCAGAACGTCTCGCGATCCTGCAACAGTTTCGCAATCTTCGAGGGGAAGTCTGGCGCTTTGCGATCCTGTACCGTCGCAACGAAGCGCTTCTGCCAACTGGCCCGGTTATCAAGCCATGCCCGATTCTGTTCGCCAAGCGATTGCGACCAGCTCTGAATGCGTTGTAGCTGTGCGGCGTTGAGTTTGCCCATCCACGGGGTCAGGCGTTTTTCCATGCGCTCGGCACGGTCGCTGATCTGTTGGGGCAGGGGCTCTTTGAGGTATTCGTTCTCACGCTTGCGCTGGTCCTTGGCAAAGGCGTTCTGCATCTCCTGCACCTGCTTGTCGTCCAGCTGGGCGAGCAACTCGACGGCAGACGGGGTGATCTGCCGTGATATCTGCCCGATCGCCAGCTTGGCCTCATCGGTGCGTGCCTGCAGTTCATCGGCCGTGACCTGATTGGTTTCGACCATGCGTTGCAGGCGGTCCAGCCATCCCAGATAGCCCGGCAACTGAGTTGTGCAGTGCCAGCTCAAATGCTCCTTGAGGCGCTCATCGAACCAGTCTTTTTGCGCTGAGTTCATCTCCAGATAGTCGCTGAGCGACCAGGGAATGATGATGTCGAGATTGCGGTACGCCAGCCCAACGCGCGTACAACCGCCAAGAATGAACACGGCCATCAACAATGAAATGAAGGCTTTGAACGGGGTACGCATAACGACTCCTCGATGGACCTGCTTGTTTGTGTAGAGCGGGCCAAAGAGTAGCAGTTCACTGAATTAGAAGAATGAACGCACAGCCTTGAGGGTAAGAGTGCCTTCGCAATTCGGATTGTGACCGCTGTAAGCGCTGCAACCGTCACCGGTCAGGCTTGAGCCGCTGTAGATCAGGTTCATGTCGAGCCCAAGCCAGGGGCGCGACAGATTCAGCGACCAGTCATTGAAACTGGTGACCATGCTGCCATCCGAGATTTGCTGTGGCGCATCGTACTGATGGTTGGCGTACTGCATGCGCACGCCCAGGCCCAACTGTTCGACTCCGCCCAGATCGACGATCAGGGTACTGTCACGACGCCCTACATCGTTGCTGAAAGCTGCGCCAATGCGGCTGTCGAGAATGCGCAGGCCAGCGTAAAACTCGTGTGTATCGATCTGACTGGTGTCCGGGTAGCTGTAGCGGATCATGCCCAGTTCGTAGCCGAGGGTCTGATCGAACGGTTTCTTGAACCCCATGTAGGAATCCAGCTCCAGCGTGCTGTCCTCGGTAACGCCAACATTGGGCGTCCACTGGCCGAAATAGAAGCCGCTGTCGTGGGTCAGGTCCAGCCCGCCATGGAATGACCCCGAGCCGCTCTGGGTTACCAGGCCTTGCGCCATGCTGCGCGTGGGCGATGTACCCAATTTCAGGCTGAAGTCTCCCAATTCCCGCTCAATTACCTGGGCGGATGCATGCTGACAAACAAGCAGGGCGCTTAGGGAAAACGCGTAATGGCGAAAATTGAGCATCGTGCTCACTCCTTCATGTTACGGAGGGGGCAGGTTGAAATGGCCAAAGGCCCAACGGGAAAAACAGGGGAGCCGCGATCTAGAGCCTCGCAGCATACCTACGAAAGTCGTAGAGCGAAGACCGTTCGTCGATCCACAGGAGATTCAGTTCGACGCGGTCGCTTGAGCCGTAGGGATAATCAAGCCGCGAATGACCACCAATGCCTGATCGAACGAGGGGTAGCCACTCTTGGCGACATCCAGTTCAGCGTACTCGGCACGGTATTCTTCGGACTTCTTTTGATCGGTCATGCTGAGCTGCTGGGAAAGCAGCGCGATTGCCAGCGGGTGCTTGTGTCTGGCGGCATCTTCGAGCAATTCGATTACCCTGGGCTGGTCTGATTGCTGGCGAATCAACAGCACCGCCAGGTAAAACTCGGCTTCGCCCGATGAGTCGTTCACGCCCGCCCGGCGCAGCATGGCTTCGGCCAGTTCGTAATTCTCACGATCGGCTTCACTGATCAACAGCTTGGCTTGCAGCATATCGTTCTGATACAGCAAATGCTCTGCGCGACAGTCGCTGCCCGAGGGGTGGCCGTCGTCAGGAACCGTATTGCAATTGTGAGACGCGCAGCCTGTCAGGTAGATCAGTGCGCCGAACAGCATCCAGTTCTTCATTCGTGCATTCCGCAAAAGGCTGGCTTCAAGACATCATCCTGCCCGTCGTCGAGCGACTAGGCAATGGCGGCCTTGCAGTCAGGATGAAACGGGTATGTGCAACGAAGATTAGCAAGCTCTGGCGCCTTGGGAGTCAAGACGCATAGAGATCGAAAACTGGAACGAGGGGAATTACTTTTTGCCGAGGGTGATCTGTTTGGACGGGCCGAAAGTCTGGCCGCTGACGCCTTTGGCAATCTGCTGGATTTCGCCACCGGACTTGAGGAAAGCAGCAATCTGGGCGTTGATCGAGTCGCTCGTTTCAACGGCTGGAGCTGGCTTTGCTTTCGAGTTGGATGCTTTTACACGCATGGCTGCCATTAACCTATATAAACTTGATACGGCCAGCAATGGTACACGAATGGCTTGACAATTGCTTGGGAAATATCCTCTTAAACTCACAGGAAATAATCTGGCCGTGGGGGCTAAATAATTAACAATATCGGGCTAACCGGTTGTTTTGACTGATAAGTTATTTCGGCGATTATTTTTCAGCGCCTGAAAATCAAGCATTTACAGCGCCTGCGCATCTGACGAATGGAGCGTCTGACGGGTTCATCGCCTGCAAGCAAATATTTGATTTTTTTGGCCTTTTTGAATGTCGGGTGCAGCGACATTCTGCGTCAGCATCATGGCCCGCAAACTCGGGTAGAATGCCGCCCACGTAATGAGGGTATTTGCACATGGCTTTAATCGGGCGTTACAACAGCTTGCAAGTGGTTAAACACACTAACTTCGGTCTTTATCTGGATGGCGGGGCGGACGGCGAAATTCTGCTGCCCAATCGTTATATTCCCAAAGATATTCCCAGCGAAGATGAAGACTGGCTCAACGTTTTCATTTATCTGGACAGCGAAGACAAGCTGCTGGCCACCACAGAAAAACCCAAGGTTCAGGTCGGTGAGTTCGCCAGCCTGAAGGTGGTTGAAGTCAACAGCATTGGCGTGTTCCTTGACTGGGGTCTGCCCAAGGACCTGCTGCTGCCGTACTCCGAAGAGAAGCGCACGTTACAGGCCGGTGATTACTGCGTGGTGCATGTCTATCTGGACAAACACACCCGTCGCATCACCGCGACTGCACGCCTGGACCGCTATCTGGACAAGACGCCTGCCAGTTACAGCTTGGGTCAGGAAGTCGACCTGCTGGTGGCTGAAGCGACTGATATGGGCTTCAAGGCGATCATCAACAACAAACACTGGGGCCTGATTCACAAGAATGAGGTCTTCAAGTTCATGCGCGCCGGCAAGCAGGAAAAGGGCTACATCAAGGAAGTCCGCAGCGATGGCAACATCAGCCTGAGCTTGCAACCGGTGGGCGAGCAAGCCGCCAGCAGCCTGAACAACAAGATCCTCGGCAAGCTGAAGGAAAACAACGGCGTACTGCCGGTCAGCGACAAGAGCGATCCGCAAGTCATCAGCAACCTGTTTGGCGTCAGCAAAGGCAATTTCAAGAAAGCCATTGGTGCGTTGTACAAGCAAGGCCAGATCGTGATCCACGCAGACCGCATCGAGCTGGTCTGACGTTCATCGGTTAAAGCAGGGACGATGGATCGTTCCTGCCTGGCATGGGGTCCAACCCGTCAATGCTCATCAAGGTCGCTCCGCGCAATGCGGACCCACTCAGACAAGGACGCCTTTCATGAAAAGAAACCTCACTGCTTACTTCATCATCTTGCTGACCTTTTTGGTCCTGGACGGCATCTGGCTGGGCTTGTTGATGGGGCCGAGCTATCGGGCCTGGCTTGGGCCGTTGATGCTCGACAAACCGGTGATTGCGCCCGCCGTGGTTTTCTACCTGCTGTACGCCTTTGGCTTGCTCGTCCTGGCGGTGCAATCAGGGTTGCGTCGCGACAGCGTCAGCCACGCGGCCAAGCGCAGTGCGTTGCTGGGGCTGGTGGCTTACGGCACGTATGACCTGACCAACTGGGCCACGCTGCAAGGCTGGCCTGCGCAGTTGGCGCTGGTCGACTGGGCGTGGGGAACGTTTGCTTCAGCTGTGGCGGGGACGGTCGGATTTCTGGTTGCTCGACGTATTGCCTGATGTCATCCGCAGGAGGTCGCCCGGTATCTCTGACACAGCGCTATCGCGCAGCAAACATTGGACCTGTAGGAGCGCGCTTGCCCGCGATGGCGTAAGGTCAGTCGATGAATGTATCGCCAGTGCTAACGCCATCGCGGGCAAGCGCGCTCCTACAAAAAAGTATTCCAGGTCAGGTGGATTGTACGTAGCGATCCGTCTGACACCCGCCATCGCAGGCGTCGTAAACTTGGTGCGCCCCTACGAATCAACGGCTCACGGCTGTAAGAAATCCGCGAAGCTCAAATTCGCACCCAGCGGCCTCACATCCTTCAGATAAGAATCCTTGTCCGCGCTCAGTTCCAGGCTGACGGTGGACTTGCGCTGGCCTTTATTACGAATCACCAGACCTTCCATGTGATCACGCAGGAATACCGTGGTGACCTTCAAATGCAGTAATTGGTCGCTGCTCGGCGTGTACAGCAACAGATGCACCCATTCGTACTGACCCACCGCCAGGCGCGGCACGGGCAGGTCGAACCACCAGATGTTCTTGTTGGTATTCAAGGTTGCAAAGTGGGTGTTGTTGGTACCCAGCACGGCACCGCCCAATTCCTGGTTCCGGCGTGCGATGGCCTGCTTTTTATCGAGTTTCATAATGTTCCTGCGGATCGTTGTATTCAGCGCGACGGGCATTGGCCCGACGCAGCCGGATTGCGTTGCGCATTCTCGTGGGTTGCTGCGCAAACTTAAAGCCAAAGTTTCACCGAGCGGTTTTATCAAGCTCATGAGCAGCAGACGAACGGCTGTCACGTTCATGAAAATACTTGAAACTCTGCGCAAAAGGGGCAGGTCAATTATTACGTCGAGGCGATGACCTCTCATTGATTCTGCGGAGTAAGACCTATGAGCAGCACTGGCGATAAAGTTAAAGGCATGGCTAACGAAGCAGTCGGTAACGTCAAGCAAGGCGTGGGTAAAGCAACCGACAACTCCAAACTGAAAGCTGAAGGCAAGGCCCAGGAAATCAAAGGCGAAGCCCAGCAAGCCAAAGGCAAGGCCAAAGACGCAGTGAAGAAGGGCGTCGACAAGGCGTAAGCCGACTAGCCGGGTTAGTCCTGGTGTTGAGCAACGGCCATCTTCGGATGGCCGTTGTCATTTTCAGCGTCTGTAAACCAAGGTTTTGAAACCTTTTTCAGGCCGTCCAGTCCACTGAATTAAGGTAAAACGCCATTATCTGCGAACAGCTTGTGTAAGAGGCGCAGTACCCATCAATGTGAATGTGTAAGCTGCGTCAGTTATGTAGCGAAGGAGACGCCATGATTTTCCCGGAATTGCGCCAACTGCCACTGGGCAAGGTGATGGTCCGTACGGTTAGCGAATTTCTCGATGACGAGATGTCTACCTATGCGTCAGCGTTGGCCTACCAGATGCTGTTCTCGCTGTTTCCTTTCCTGCTGTTTCTGATTGCCCTGATCGGTTTTCTGCACCTGCCGGATTTCTTCTCCTGGCTGCGGTTGCAGTCAGAGCTCGTTTTGCCGCCTCAGGCTTTGGAGCAGGTCAACCCGGTTATTGATCAACTGCAGCAGTCCAAAGGCGGGTTGCTCTCGATTGGTATCGTCATCGCGCTATGGACCGCCTCGGCCGGTGTGCGCTTGATGATGAGTGCGATGAACGCCGCCTATGACGTGGTTGAAGGCCGCCCGGTCTGGAAACGCATTCCGCTGTCGGTGGCTTACACCATCGGTATCGCCATGATGATGCTGGCGGTGGCCGCGTTGATGGTCACCGGGCCGCAAGTCATGAACTGGATTGCCGCGCAGATAGGCATGGAAGACTTCATCGTCACGCTCTGGACCATCCTGCGCTGGCCGCTGATCGTCATGCTGCTGATGGTGGCTGTGGCATTGATTTATTACGTCATGCCGGACGTGAAGCAGGAGTTTCGCTTTATCACGCCAGGCTCTGTGCTGGCGGTCGTGGTGTGGATTATCGCCTCGTTGGGCTTTGGTTATTACGTCAAGACGTTCGCTGACTACAACGCCATGTACGGCAGCATCGGTGCAATCATCGTCTTGCTTCTGTATTTCTATATTTCGGCAGCGGTGCTATTGCTGGGTGCCGAGATGAACGCCGTAGTCGAGCATATGTCGGTTGAAGGCAAGGACAAGGGCGAGAAAGTAGAAGGTGATGGCGCAATCGAGTCCACAGAGAAACAGCATGTTTCCGGTCTGGGGCGTGACCATTCTCTGCCGCTGCCTGCCAAGGCCGGGGAATCCTGAGCCGGAGTGTGGCAGGATGAGGTTTTTTCGCTAAGGAGCCCGGCCCGCATGATCCACCCCATTCTGAAAATGGGCGATGAGCGTCTCTTGCGCATCGCCCCACCTGTGCCTCAATCGATGTTCGGCAGCGCTGAGCTCAAGACCCTGATCGCCGACATGTTTGAAACCATGGAAAGCGTCGGCGGTGTTGGTTTGGCGGCTCCGCAGATTGGCGTAGACCTGCAACTGGTGATCTTCGGTTTTGAACGCAACGAGCGTTATCCGGATGCTGAAGCCGTACCTCAGACGATATTGCTTAATCCTGTGATCACGCCGTTGCATCCGGCCGTTGAAGAAGGCTGGGAAGGTTGCCTGTCTGTGCCGGGTTTGCGTGGCGCGGTTAACCGCTTTCAAAGTATCCGTTACGAAGGCTTCGATCCGGACGGCCAGCCGGTCCTGCGCGACGCCCACGGCTTTCATGCCCGCGTAGTGCAGCACGAATGCGATCACCTGATTGGCCGCCTTTATCCTTCGCGTATTACCGACTTCAGCAAGTTCGGCTTCATGGACGTGATGTTCCCGGATATGGATCCGAATGCGGATGAGTAACGCCTAGGCAGAGTGCATTCGTGCTCTGGGCTGGAATGCATTCTTGTAGGAGCGCCCGCGATACAGTCTGTCAGTCGACGAATCTATCGCCTGTGCTGAAGCTATCGCGGGCAAGCGCGCTCCTACGGTTCAATATCTACCCCTTCCTCTGCATCGCCATCAACGCCTTGGTCTTCTGATACCGCGCCAGCTTGTCCGCCAGCATCGGCGGCAAATCTGTTGTGAGTGCAAAGGCTGACCGTTCGTAAAACCTCACAAGATCCGGGTGGCAAAACAGCCAGACCGGCCCGTTCAGATCCTTGAGCGCGCTGGCGATCAGTCTTCCTGCAACGGTCCGTCCTCGCCACTGCGGCGCCACGAACAGCCCGGTCAACCAATACCCGTCAGCCACCGGCATAAGACTCAGTGCGCCGATGATTTCCTGCTGCCGTGCCACCCACATCTGTGCCGCTCCGGACGAGCGCATTGGCGAGCGATGGGAGCGGTAGAACTTGTCCAGCAGGGGCTGGCAGAGCGACGGTAGAGGGCAGAATTCAGTCTCGGACATCAGGCAGGGCGCACTTCAGAGGGGCGGCAGGAATGGCTGCTTATCATAGCGTCGAATCGGTGTATAACAGAGAGCAGATCCTTGACCCTGGAGCACGCATCATGAGCAAAGGTATGGATTCAAAGAAAGCCGCGAAGAAAAAGCCCGCCAAGACCGCCGACGAAAAACGCGCCGACAAAAAAGCCAAGAAATCCGATACGGGGCTTTTTGGGCATTGAGCCCAAGCGGAGCCTGGCATTTGGGCTGAAACAAGATTCACTGTGGGAGCGAATTTATTCGCGAAGGGTTCCTTCCTGAAAAATATCCGGGTCTGACCCACCGCATTTGCGAATGAATTCGCTCCCACACGAGCCGTCTCAGATACCTTGCGCGAAGTCTGGCGGGCCCTTGCACACGCAACGCATTTTTCGTCTATGGTTGGCCCAACCGCTTTGACCGGATTTGCCATGATTCAGGGTTTTGCCGAATTATCGATGTACACCGCACCAGAACGCGTCGCGCAGGCCAGCGAGGCGTGGCTTGCGCGGATCGTCGAAGTGCTCGGCGCGCAACGTTTGCAAGGCGCGCTCGATCTGCCAGAACTCTGGCTATCCAGGCAGTTACTGCTCGCACAGACCTGCGGTTATCCGTTGATGACGCTATTGCGCGGCAAGGTTCGCCTGATCGGGCGGCCTGCTTACGAGTTGCCCAACAGCGCCGATGGCCTGCATTGCAGCCTGCTGGTGGTCCGGGCTGATGACCCTCGTCGATCAGTCGCGGACTTTCTCGGCAGCCACGGCCTCGTCAATAGCGAAGACTCCAACTCCGGTATGAACCTGTTGCGGCATACCGTTGCACCGCTGCAGCAAAACGGGCGGTTTTTCTCGCAGGTGTCCCTTACCGGTGGGCATCGCCACAGCCTGCGTTGGCTCAAGGAGCGGCGCGGTGATATCGCAGCCATCGACAGCGTGACTTTCGACTATCTGGCCCGGGATACCAGCGAGGAGGTCCGCGGTTTGCGTATTCTGGCGCGCACTGCTCATGGCCCATGCCTGCCTTTCATCACGTCGTTGAGCATCGATGTCGCTCAGGCAGAGGTCATCCGTCATGCCATGAATCAGGCTCTGTCGGACTTGCCGAATGTCGCACAGGCGCTGGCGATCAGTCAGGTGTTGGCAGCCCATCAAGACGATTATCAGATACTGCTCGACTATGAACGTCAGGCGGCCGAGCAAGGGCTGCCTTCATTAGCTTTTTAAGACAGGAGGCAACTTGTTGGCGAGATGGGCTGACGCGGTTCTTCAGGCACTTCGCGCTCCTGCCCCGTGCATTGCGAAGGCTCTGACGTGTCGCTCCAGAAGCAGGCCGCCTATGCATGAGTACAACTTATCGCCGTCTGCCGATGTCGATACCTTTCAAGTCTATCTAACAACGAATTTCCCAATCAGGCCGGGCCCGGCCATCCAGAGGTGACCATGACATCAATCAGAACCCTGCTCGGCTGTTCACTCCTGGCCCTTGGCCTGTTGGGGCAACCCGCAGTGGCGGCGGAAAAGGCAGCACCGATCAACTTCGGCGACATCACCTGGGAAAGCGGCAGCTTGATCACGGAGATCCTGCGCACCATCGTCGAGAAAGGTTATGGCTACCCCACCGATAAGCTGCCGGGCAGCACGGTGAGCCTCGAAGCCGCGTTGGCGAAAAACGATATTCAGGTCATCGGCGAAGAATGGGCCGGGCGCAGTCCTGCCTGGGTCAAGGCCGAAGCCGAAGGCAAAGTGCACGGGCTCGGCAATATCGTCAAAGGCGCGACCGAAGGTTGGTGGGTGCCGGAGTTCGTGATCAAGGGCGATCCCGCCAAAGGCATCAAACCGCTGGCCCCGGACCTCAAGTCGGTGGCTGACTTGCCTCGCTACAAAGACGTCTTCAAAGATCCTGAGTCGCCGGACAAGGGCCGTTTCCTCAACAGCCCCACTGGCTGGACGTCAGAAATCGTCAACACCCAGAAACTCAAGGCTTATAAGCTCAATGACAGCTACGTGAACTTCCGGACCGGTTCTGGCGCGGCGCTGGATGCAGAGGTCAGTTCTTCGATTCATCGTGGCAAACCTGTGCTGTTTTATTACTGGTCGCCGACTCCGCTGCTGGGCCGCTTCAAACTGATCAAGCTGGAAGAGCCGCCGTTCGACGCCGAAGCCTGGAAAACCCTGGCCGACGCCAATAACCCGAACCCACGAGGCACTCGTTCTCTGGAACCGCGCCTGAGCATCGGCGTCTCGGATGCATTCCACAAACAGTACCCGGACTTGGTCGCGTTTTTCGAAAAGGTCGACCTGCCGATTGACCTGCTTAACCAGACCCTGGGGCAGATGAGTGAAAAACGTCAGCAGCCCAAAGAGGTTGCCCAGTTGTTCCTCAGGCAGCATCCTGAAGTCTGGAAGGCCTGGGTGCCCGCCGACGTGGCCGGGAAAGTCAGCAACGGATTGTGAGTCGCTGCGCTCCCGGCAGACCCCTGAAAGGCTGATGGTTGAGCCATGACCACTGACGTTGTACTCGAGACGCAGCGCATGATTCTGCGCCAGTTAAGCAGCGCCGACGTGCTGCCAATGACGCAGATCCTCAGTAATCCTGAGGTGATGCGTTATTCGGTGCGGGGCGTCCTCAGCGAGCGCGCAACGGCGGAGTTCATTGACTGGTCTTTGCAATCTTATGCGCACCACGGCTTCGGGCCGTGGGCGGTGGTCGAAAAAGCCAGCGGTGTCCTGATGGGATTTTGTGCTCTGAATCGTGAGAGTGTCGACGGCGTTGAAGAAGTGGAGATCGGCTATCGCCTGGCGCCGCAATTCTGGGGGCGTGGCCTGGCCACGGAGATTGTCCGTGCGACGCTGGCTTACGGCTTTGGACACCTCGGGCTGCGCTCGATCATCGCCATCGTTCAGCCCGCCAATGTTGCTTCCGTGCGCGTGATTCAGAAGGTGGGTTTCAACGCATTTGTTTACAGCCAATACCACCGGTTAGGCGTGAAAATCTATCGTTTGAACCGGGATGAGTGGTTGGCGGAGGAGACTTCATGACCATGCACAAGTCAGTGACCGGCAACTTGTTTTTTGCCTTGCTGCTTGGCCTTTGGACAAGCGTTGAGCAGAGTGTCCAGGCTTCAGAGGTTGATGACAGCGCCTTGGCGTATGTCGAAGACCGGCACCTGGGCGAAAGCCTTGGTTGGCTGGGCTATCAGGTTGCTTCGCGTACTGCGACGTTTGGCAGCATCGTCGAGTCGGTTGGGAAGACGCAGGCGCAGGAACTGGTCAAAGATGAGTTGCAGCGGTTGCAGCCGCAGTTCCAGTCGCAATGGGATCGCAACATGGCTGCGGCCTATGCGCAGTCCTTCAGCGCTGATGAACTGCGCGCACTCAACCGCGGCGACAAAGAACCGCAACTGGCCAACAAACTCAGGGCCAAACAGAATGACGTCGGTACCGACATGAAGGCGCGCTCGGCCGACCTGCTCAAGGAGTTTGTTTCGCAGGCGCTGAACAGCGCTATGGCGAGGCTGCCACAATGATGCACATTACTTTTCTTCAGACTCAGGAAACGAGGTAGAACCATGGACCCATTCATGCAGGCCGCAATCGACGAAGCTCAACTGGGGCTAGCCGAGGGCGGTATTCCCATCGGTTCAGTCATCGTTCACGACGGTCAGATCATCGGCCGCGGTCATAACCGTCGGGTTCAGGAAGGCAGTGCTATCAAGCACGGGGAAATGGACGCGCTGGAAAACGCGGGCCGCCAGCCTGCCAGCGTTTATCGCGACGCCGTGCTCTACACCACACTGTCACCTTGCTCGATGTGCAGCGGGGCGATTCTGCTGTACGGCATCCGCAAGGTCATCGTCGGTGAGAACCAGACCTTCATGGGCGAAGAAGCACTGCTGCGCTCGCGTGGCGTGGATGTCGAAGTGATCGACAATCATGCCTGCGTGGACATGATGAAAGGCTTCATCGCCAGCAAGCCAGAACTGTGGAATGAGGATATTGGGGAGTAGGGCGTAGCTGTCCTTATCAAACAAGATGCACCTGCAGGAGGTCGCCCAGTCTCCCTGACACAGCGCTGTCGCGCAGCAAACGCGGCTCCCTGTAGGAGTGAGCTTGCTCGCGATAGAGTCAGTTCACGCGATAAATTCGTCGGCCATGAAATCGAATCGCGAGCAAGCTCACTCCTTGTATGTTGCTCCTGCACCAAGGAGAAGGGTTAGTCTCTAAGGTGTGACATACGAGAAATACGTTTCTGGGG